>JBDTTK010000134.1:0-8435 GCA_039930685.1 Bryobacteraceae bacterium
CGCATTTTTTCGCCGCGGGCTACGACATTCGCATCGCGACCGCCGAGGACTTGATGGCGGCAACTGCGTCGCAGCAGCGGTTTGCGCTGGTGTTGTTCGAATCGTTTGCCGTGCTCGCGTTGGTTCTGGCCGCAGCGGGTATTTACGGCGTGCTTTCCGGAACCGTCACTGAACGCGTGCGGGAGCTTGGCCTTCGCGCCGCGCTGGGAGCGACCGGCAGCAACCTGGTATTCATGGTTTTACGGCAGGGACTCGCACTTACCGGCATTGGGCTCACAATTGGCTTGGGTGCTGCGTTTGCATCGAGTCGAGCTATTGCCAGCATGCTGTTCGCGACATCGCCCGTTGACCCAGGTACGTACTTCGCGGTCGCGGGCGGCCTCCTGGGAGTGGCGCTCCTCGCGTGCTGGATTCCCGCGCTTCGGGCATCACGATCGAGCCCCATGGAGGCTCTCAGGGCCGAATAAGCAGCGATTACGCGCAATTGGCCGCGTATTCACCCCTTGGCGCTTGAGCCAAGGGCGGTTCGTCGGTGATCTTTCAAGGGTGACAAATTTTCGGCCACCCGATTTCGCCAACGAAGAAGGCCGCACCGTCATCCGCGCCGCCGATCCGCGAACTGCCGTCGCCCGCGCGATCCCCAAGATTCACCCCCGGCGCGAACCGCCTCCCGGAGTTCATCCGACGGCGGTACTCGGCCCTGGCGTCGTAACCGGATCCGGAGTCACCATCGGACCCAACGCCTGCGTCGGCGCCGGCGTTCACCTCGGCGAGAACGTCGCCATCGGAGCCGGAGCCATCGTGGGAGACTACGTCAAGATCGGCTTCGGCACCGTGATCCACGCCAACGTCACCATCTACCGCGAGGTCCAGATCGGCAGCCGCTGCATCCTGCATTCCGGGTGCGTCATCGGCTCGGACGGCTTCGGCTTCGTGATGAACAACGGCGTCTACGAGAAGTTCCCGCAGATCGGCCGTGTGGAACTCGGCAACGACGTCGAAATCGGCGCCAACACGTGCGTCGACCGCGCGGCGCTCGGAATCACGTCGATCGGCGACGGCACCAAGCTCGACAACATGGTGCACGTCGGCCACAACTGCCGCATCGGCAAGCACGTCGTCGTCGCGGCGCAGACCGGTTTCTCGGGCGGAGTCATTGTCGAGGACTACGCCGTCATCGGCGGCCAGGTCGGCGTCGGCGACAAGGCGCGCATCGAATCAAGGGCCGTGCTCGGCTCCGGCTCCGGCGTGCTGACTTCTAAGATCGTGCGCGGCGGACAGGTTCTATGGGGAACGCCCGCCCGCCCCCTCAAGGACCATCTCGAACAACTCGCGCTCATCGCCAAACTCCCGCAATTTCGCGACGAACTACGCGCCACGCGCAAGGAAATCGCCGCGCTTCGCGCGAAAAACGGTCAGAACTCCGAAGAATAGCGGCTCTATTTCTTCCACACGTACGACTCGGAGACAGTCGTTGCGTCGCGTGGATACACGTCCAGCCGGAACGTCACCACATCCGTGGTGTTGTGATACACGATGCTGCCCGTCTGCAATTGCGGCGTATCCAGATCCACGACCTTGAAGGACTCGCCGTCTCGGATATTCAACACGCCTCGTTGAGAGAACTTGATGGCAGGCGCCGTTCGGTCCCACTGGACCCGCAAGTTCTCGTCCGGCTTCTGAACGCCGAGCCCGAGCGAGAAGGACTCGACTCCGGCGATAGTTCCCGGCCGGCCTGCGAACGACATTGCCGTCTGAAACCCAAGCACCAGGCCAATCAGCAGAAAAATGAACGACAGCGGAATCCATAGCCATCGGAAACGCGACTTCTGTTGCGCCGCCGCGAAACCCGGCACCGCGAACTCGCTCGGCCGATAGGGCTGATACTCGGGAACGCGAGAGCGTACCGCCACCGGAGCGGGCGGCGTCGCGACAGCCTCTGCTTTGGTTTCGCTCGAAGCCGCAAGCGCCGGCGCTTCCGGGGCCGGGACTCTCCGCAGAGCCTGTTCAGCCATCCGCTCCGGCATCCTTTCGCCCAACGGCCTCCGCGGCTCCGGCCCCTGCCCGCTCAGTTCGCGGCGTCGGAACGGAAACTGGAGATAGCTCTTCTCCTGAAATCGCCCGCTTTCATAAAAGAAGAAGCCGGCCGTGCTCGGCCGCGTCGCATGCGGCTTGATTAAAAGAAAAACCTGATGCGGATTGGGAAAGAATGCCGCGCACAAATCCAGATCTTCCGGCTCGGGACTTAGTCCCTCCCGCGTGTGGCTGCGGTAGAAGCCCACCGGTCCAATGCCGCTCGCCGCGGATTCCCACTTCGCAAACGCCTCGTCGAATGCTTCGAGATCGCCTTCGGACAGTAGATAGGACGGTCCGTGCTTGTACTCGCACGGCACCAGTTCACAATCTTCAATATGAACGATTGTGGTGTCGCCGTCTTTTGAGGTTCGGCCCAGCAGAATTCCGCCCACCTCAGCGCCACGCTTCGGTACGGCCGCGAATCCGCGGATCACATCCGGCAGGATGCGATCGACGACATCGAAACTCAAATGGACGGCAATTGGCTTGTCTGGCACTTCCCAGACAAAGCAATCCGTGGGTGTGCCTTGTGTGCGTGCACTCATGTGCGCTACCGTTTCATCGTACTATGGCGGGGATTTTGTACGTTGTGGCCACGCCGATCGGCAACCTCGAGGACATGACGTACCGCGCCGTCCGCATCCTCGGCGAAGTCGCTCGCATTGCCTGCGAAGATACCAGGCAAACCCGCAAACTCGTCGATCATTTCGGCATTCATAAGCCGCTGGTCAGCTATCACGACCACAATGAAGCCGAACGCACCGCGCAGTTTCTCGCTGAACTGGAGGCCGGATCGAGTATCGCCCTCGTCTCTGACGCTGGCACGCCTCTGATATCCGACCCCGGCTATCGCTTGGTGCACGCCGCGCTCGACGCCGGCATCACCGTTGTTCCGATCCCGGGTCCGGTGGCCTTCGCCACCGCCCTCAGCGCCTCCGGACTGCCCACCGACGACATCCGCTTCGGCGGTTTTCTTCCGGCTAAGTCCGGGCAGCGCCGCCGCGCTCTCGAAGATTTGCGCGGCGAATCCGCCACCGTCGCGTTCTACGAAACGCCGCATCGACTTCTTGACGCGCTGGACGACATCGACGCAGTTCTCGGCGATCGCCCCGTGGTCGTCGCCCGCGAACTGACCAAGTTGCACGAAGAGTTTCTGCGAGGTACCGCCGCGTCGATCCGCGCAGCGCTCGCCGGCAGGCCGGGCGGCGTCAAAGGCGAGATCACTCTCCTCATTGGAAAGGCAACGCACGCCGTGGTCGACGATTCTCCCGTTGAGGCCGCCGTGGCCGCCCTCGAAGCCTCCGGCATCCCGCGCATGGACGCCATCAAGCAAATCGCCCGCGAGCGCGGCCTCCCAAAACGCGACGTCTACCGCCTGGTCACGGAATAGAAACCAAATGGGTGAGAACCAAGGGCGGACCGTCCACTCGGACCTCTTTCCAGGGCATGCCTTACCATGGCCTTCCTCGGTTTCCGAGCGCTTCTCCTCTGCTGTTACCTATTGAGAGGAATCGTCTTAGAGACAATTGGCTTCGTTTCGCAGTCCGCCTAGTGCGCGAACGCCCCCACGCCCGGCTCCGGCAGCAGCACGACGCCAGGGGGATACGGCTTGTTCAGCGTGAACTCCTTCAGCGCCTGGCAGTTGATCAACGTAGATACGCGATCCTTGCTCGCCGATTGATACGCGCGCTTCAACGCCTCGCGGTACTCCTCCGGCGTGTGGCAATATTCGCCCCGCGCCACGGCCACCACCGGAATCTTGTACTTCGATGCCGTGTCCAATTCCATCAGGCTGTACCCCATGCCGGCGTCGCTCGTCAGCACAAACACCGGCGCGCCCTGATACGCCTTCTGCGGACCCACCCCGCGCTGCACCGCCGCGCCGCACCCGATCATCATCGCCAGATCCGGACCGATCGCGCCATATTGATACCCGCAGATCACCTGTTGCCCCGGCCGGTACGCGCGGATGTATCGCCCGCCGTAGAGCGCGCTCGTCCAGCCGCCCCAGCCGATCACGCTCTGCTTCTTGTCGATGTCGCCCTTATAAAGGAAATCCGCCAGTTCGCGCGCCACCACCGCCGGATGCAGATGGTTCGTCGCCTTGCTGTGCTGCAGGCCCAACGCGTACACGTCGTCGTTCTGCTTGTCGAACTTCGCCCGCGCCGTCGCGATCTCACCAACCCAGGCCTCGCGCCGCTTCGCCGCCAGCTTGTTCGCCAGCGCTTCGAGGAAGAACAATTCGTCGGACACCACTCCGAGATCGAGCGGCCAGTTGCGGCCAAGGTCCTCTTGAACCGGGTGCACGCGGACCGCCTTCACGTCCGGCGCGAAACGATACTCGCCCGGGCTCGGCATCGAATACTGCCCGATGAACAGCACCAGGTCGGCGCTCATCATGGCATCCGGGGCCACGCTCACCGACAGCTTGTGGTCGTCCGGAAACTGGCCGCGCATCGGGCCTGACGTCACCACCGCGATGTCCTGCCGCTCGGCGACCTGCATCAGCGCGTCCCACGCCTTGCGCTGGAACACGCCCTGCCCCGCCACAATCATCGGCCGCTGTGCTTTATTGATGAGGTCGGCGGCCTTATCGATGTCCTTGCCCGACGGATGCGCCCGCGATTCGGACCGGTACTTCGATTTGTCGTAGAAGTCCGCAAGCGTTGCTGGATCGGTGAACCGCGCCCGCGCCACCTCGCCTGGAAAGTCCAAATGCACGGGACCCGGCACGCCGCTCTTCAGGTTGCGGAAGGCGTACGCGCCGTACTCCCAAACGCGGTTCGCCGCGATCAGCCGCTTGCCGTACTTCTTGATTCCATCCGTCAACGGCTGTTGATAGGACGTCTGCACGAACGACTCCCGGTCGTCGCCCGCCAGTTGCATGTTGCTCGCCAGCACCAGCAACGGCGTGCGCGCAGCACTCGCGCCGGCAATGTTCATGATCATGTTGGTGAAGCCGGGGCCTTCGGTACCGGAGCACGCCGTTGCCTCGCCCGTCACCCGCGAGAACCCGTCGGCCGCCGCGCACATCGAACCCTCGGACCGTCCGCCGTAGCTCGGAACGCCGGCCGCCGCGATGGCATTGATCACCGTGTAGTTGCCTGGGCAGCAGAACAACGCTGCGAGATCCTCATCCTTGCAGAGCTTGGCGAACACCTCCGCGCCCGTCATCCCGCGCCCTTCAAAGGAACTGACCTTGACCGCCTCGGCCAACGTCCCCGGAATCTCCTTCGGGATCTGGATCGAAGGAATCGAAGTTGTGGCGGCGCGCAACTGCGCCGCTCCGCCGGCGCTCGCCGCTACCGCCCCCGCGCCCAGCAGGAACCGTCGCCTCGAAGCGGCGGTCTCTTCCTTCTTGGTAACCTTGCCGCTGACCGGTTTGTCGCTCATCGTTCGGTGCCTCCCGAAGCTCACATACTTGGTGAACGCCCCTGCGCCGAGGTGGCCAGTGACTCGCCCCTGAGGCTATCCGAGTCCATCAACGGGTGTCAATGGCCGTTTCGTAAAGGTCCGTCTTTATCGGCTAAAGCTTCCGCAGCCGGACACCCTGCACGGTATGGTCGAGGCCCTTCTCCAGGATCAAGTCCGCCCGCTCGCGCGTCGGCTGGATGTTGTCGCGCAGGTTCACGCCATTGATCTCATGCCAGATGCCATGCGCCGTCGTGATCGCCTCGTCGCGCGTCAGGTTCGCATACCGGTGGAAGTAAGATTCCGGATTCTGGAACACGGTATCGCGCAGCGTCAGGAACCGCTCGATGTACCACTTCTCGATCTCGTCCTCCGGCGCATCGACATAAATCGAAAAGTCAAAGAAGTCGGACACGAACATGCGCGGCGACCCGTCGCCCGTCTGCAGGACGTTCAGCCCCTCGACAATCACGATGTCCGGCCGCGACACGACCTGCTCGTCGCCGGGAACGATGTCGTACGACCGATGCGAGTAGACCGGCGCGCTCACCGTGTCCTCTCCGGACTTGAGATCGGCCATGAAGTGGACCAGGCTCCGGACGTCGTAGCTTTCCGGAAAGCCCTTCCGCCGCATCAGGCCGCGTTCCTCGAGCACGCGGTTCGGCCACAGAAAGCCATCCGTCGTGATCAGGTCGACCTTGGGATGATCCGGCCAGCGCGACAGCAATGCCTGCAGGATGCGCGCCGACGTGCTCTTGCCCACCGCCACCGACCCGGCGATCCCGACCACATATGGAACCTTCGCTGGCAAGTTGCCGAGGAACAGATCGGTCGCCTTATGCAGGTTCTGCGTCGCCGACACGTACAGGTTCAGCAGTCGTGAAAGAGGCAGGTACACCGCCACAACTTCATCGAGCGACAGCTTGACGTTGATGCCGCGCAGGCGGGCCAGGTCGTCTTCGGTGAGCGTCAGGGGCGTGGACGCACGTAGGGCCGCCCATTCATCGCGCTCGAACGCAACGAAGGGCGATAGCTCGGAACGGGGCATGCCTTCGCGAGTGTAACAGGACCCGGGTCCGCGGCGGCTACTTTGCGGCCTTCAGGAACGGCAGGATAGACGCCAGTTCCTCATCTTTGTAATTCGCAATCGCGCCGGCGTGCGTCCAGGTGGATCCGGCCACGATCTCGATGTCGCCCGGCTCGAACGACCGCAGGACCGGCAGCACGGCACCGAGATCGTAGACGCGGACCTCGTCCGCCGTTTTCGAAACCAGCAGCGCCGGAAAACGCTCGCCGGTCTTGATTTGCGCCGTCGAGGCGTTCTTCGAAACGACGCTGCGAATGTCGCCTTTGAATCCAGCGACGTCTGGCCCGATCGCCGTCCCCCAGCCATCGACCGAATGGCAAGTGCCGCAGCGCAGCGCAGCGCGGGTCGCGTCGAAGAACAGATCGCGGCCCAACTGCACGTCCGGCGGACGCCTTACGCGTTGAGGCCGCGTCGGCATCACGGGCATCGGTGCGCCGGACGAAAGGCGCGCGACATAAGCGATCACAGCCCTCAGATCCGCCTCCGGCAGCGACGCCTTCCAACCCGGCATCGCCGTTCCCGGAACGCCTTCGGACGTAACTCGCGTGATCTGCGCGAGCGGCAGGTTCCGTCCGGCGAGCCGCGGGGCATTGTTCCCTGCCGACCCGCCGGGACCGTGGCAGTACCCGACGGCGCAGCTTCGTGTGTATACCGCGGCGCCGCGAACCAATTCCGGATCGGGTGGTTGGGCGGATACCGGAATGACAGCGAACACTGTCAATGCCAGCCGCCGCATCGAAATCGCCGTCATCTCGCCGATTCCTCCGGCAGCGCGAACGCGAACAGCGCCGACCCTCCTCGGAACAACCGCGCATCCTGCGGGAACAGCCCGGCGACTCCACCCGCCGCCAGCGAACCCCACCCCGAAGGCGTCAGAACAAACTGTCGTCCTTTGACCTGATAGGTCACGGGTGAACCACGGAGCCCGCTTCCGGTCTGGAACTTCCAGACCTTCTCACCCGTTCGCGCGTCGAGCGCGAAGAAGTAGCCTTCCGGATCGCCCGTGAACAGCAGATCGCCGGCGGTCGTGAGCAGCGAGGCCAGCAGCGCGTACTTCGAACGGTAGGTCCACTTCTTGGTCGCCTTCACCGGATCGTAGGCGTCGATGTGGCTGAACGACTCCTCGCCGGGCGGATGCTTGCCGCGCCACATGCCACCGATAAAGCCGCGGCCCTCATCCGCCTCCTGCTCGAACGCGGTCTCCTCGCTGCACCATTCGACCGCGGGCGAGTAGTAGAGGCCGGTCTTCGGCGAGTAGGTCGCATGATTCCAGCTGCGTCCGCCGCCGGACCCGGGACAGATCAGCTTGGCCTTGCCGACATCGGGTTCGTTGCGATTGATGATCTTGCCGTCCTCCGTCATCCCCGACGACCAAGTGATGTGCTTGACGTACGGGAACGCCCGCAGCAATTGACCGTTGGTGCGGTCGAGCACGAAGGCGAATCCGCTCTTGTTGGCATGCACCAGCAGCTTCCGCTCAACGCCGTTGACCGGCAGGTCGATGAGCATCGGTTCGTAGGCGGAATCGTAGTCCCACGAATCGTGCGGGATCTCCTGGTAGTGCCACTTCACCTTACCGGTGTCGGCGTCGAGGGCGACGATGCTTGCCGTGTACAGATTGTCGCCTTGCCGCCCGCGGCCATTCAAATCCGACGACGCGTTCCCGGTACCCCAATACACCGTGTTGAGCGCCGGATCGAAAGTGCCCGTCATCCAAGGCGCGCCGCCGCCGTACTTCCAACTCTCGCCGGCCCATGTCTCGCTTCCCTTCTCGCCCGGACCGGGAATCACGAAAAAGCGCCACTTCAGGCGGCCTGTCTTGATGTCGAAGGCGTTCAGATAGCCGCGGTGCGCGCTGTCG
>JBDTTK010000135.1:0-8405 GCA_039930685.1 Bryobacteraceae bacterium
GGGGCACCGCGCAATCCCCGATCTACGATGCGACGATCTTCGCTTGCATCGCGCCGGCATCGGCGGGGACCTTTGCCGTGCCAACGTCGGTCCTCCAACAACTGCCGGCGGTTTCGAGCGATCCGACAACCGGTTCGTTTGGACAGCTCTCGGTATTGTCGAGTCCGGACACGAGCAAAGGGCAAGGCGTATTTTCCGTGCCGCTCACTGCGGGCGGAACAACCGATCAGGCATTCTTCACGTATAGTGTGGGTTCGTTCAAGACGACCGGCTGGCGGTAATCAAAAGCAGGCCACAAGATCTCGCGTCCGGCGCTTGCGCCGGGCGCGAGTTTGCGTTTTGGGGGCGTCGCCCGTTGTTAAATCGGCTCAGGTATCCAGAAAGTCGCCGAAAAGGCTTCGCCCGCGCGTCGCCCAACGGAAAAGAACCAGCGACAGGGACAGCACCACGATGGTTGCGAAAATGGTCGGCGTGGCGTTCCAGGCAGCCCAGTCCATCGTCATCGCCGAATCCGGCAGCAGCGAGCTCACCAGAATTCCAAGCACCGCGGTCAACAGGCCGAGTCGCAACATCACGAACACAAAGATGGAGTATTGCGCCAGGCTGAAGGCGCCTTCGAGCCACGGCGTCGGACTTGCCAGCGCGGCGATCGCCGTCGTCATCAGGATAAACGCGATGCGCGACAGCAGGTCGTGACGCAGCAGGACCCGGGCAAGGAAGAGCAGAAAGAGCGATCCGAGTCCGATCGCAAGAGCGTCAATACATAGCGAGAAGACCCACGCGGGCAAGGCCCGAAAGCCGGATAGCAGATCGACCCGCGTCATCCTGGGCGTACCGTGAAACTGTTGCGCGATGAGCGTCTGTGCTTCAAAGACCAGCGACCACACGACGCCGAGGGCGACGCCTGCAAGGGCATGTCCGGCGACGATCGGATCGCGCACCTTGCCGCTTAGCAGGCGCGTCCACGAGATCAGCGTGTGCGGCCACCGACGGCGGACAAACGGCTCCAAGGCGACGTACGCCAGACAGAGGGCGCCCCCGTAGAACATCCCGTTTCCGAGGGCTGCGACGAGATGGTTGAAGGAATTGACCGAGGCGACGTGCGCTCCTCCGAAGAGCCATGCCAGAAACGTCAGAACAACGACCGTGTCCGCGAGGCGGATGGCGCCGCGCAGATCACCGCGGCCAAGGCGCCAGTTCCGGTAGGCGAGCAGACTGGATGCGACGAGGACGATGAGGAAGACCGCGACCCAGAACCATTGCAGGAACAACTGCGTCGGTGTGACCTGGGAAGCGATCATCCGGGTCGGTTTATCCCACGGGCCAAACTGCGAGAAATAGACGGGGCGGCCTCTCCACGAAGCGCCTTCAAAGCGCATGGGAACCTTGGGGGATCCCGGCAGCGTGCCGGTCCACGCGACACGGGCATCGAAGGCTACGCGCTCGACCCTGATGGGATCGGCGGCTTGCAGTTTCGCCGGGTCGAGGCCTGCCGCCCGGAGCACAATTCCCCAATCGGCTGGTTTGCCTTCGTCCTTCGCGTCCTCGATTTGCGGCGGGACGGCGATCAGCGTCACGAGGTTCCCGCGAGGATCGAGCGCCAGCGTGACCATCCCGCTGATCGTGGTGTTTTGCGGATCCACGGCCGTCACTCCGCCGCCGAGGCGGTTAGGGTCCAACGGGCGAGGGCTCTGACGGTACCAGAACTGGATCGCGGTCGGCGCTCCGGAACTGAGTATCCGATCGCGTTCGGCCATCGGAAACGAGTTGTTCAGAAACTCGATGGCGTCGGCACTCGTGTAGAAGCCACGGGCGCGCGCGGCCGGAGTGGCGGTGTATCCGACAGCTGCGGCAATCTCGCGGGCCTTGGCGTCGAGGACGTCGACGGGCACGTCCATCGGCACGCGGCTGGTCAGGCTGCCGAGCGACCCCAGATAGACGCTGGCCGCCAATCCGAGGACGGTCACCGCGACGGACGCCACCGCGAGGCGCGTCGAGATCCCACCCTTCGCGCCGGATGCCGCCACCAACTCCGGTGATGGCGTTTCGCCGGCGGCGAGGGCGGCTGCGAGCGGATCGCCACCCGGTAGGGCCGCAGACACCGCCAAAGCGGAGGTGGGCCGTCTGGATGGATTTGGATCGAGACAGCGCTCGATGACCGCCTCGACGGCGGGGTCGACATCGCGGGCGATCGAAGCCATGCTGGGGACATCGCCGCCGGCTTGCTGGGCGTCGAGTTCGGCCATCGATCCGCCGGAAAATGCCTGACGGCCGGTGAACATCTCGTACAGCACCACGCCCAGCGAATAGATATCGCTTTTCGCGGTGACTTCCCGGCCCGCGCGCTGTTCCGGCGCCTGATACTGTGGCGTGCCGCTGCGAATGTCCTCGATATCGCCCGCCATCGCAGCCAGACCGAAGTCGGTGAGAAGCGGCTGTCCGCGGCCGTCGATCAAAATGTTGCCGGGCTTGAGATCGCGGTGAAGAACGCCCTTGTCGTGGGCGGCGGCAAGTCCGGCGCAGATCTTGCGCGAGAATTCGAGGGCCTTGTCGCCGGGCAGGCGGCCGATTCGCTTTAATAAAGAGCCAAGGTCCTCGCCATCGACGTACTCCATCGACAGGAAGAGTTGTCCATCGCCCTGGAAAATGTCATAGACCCGACAGACGTGCGGGTGAGAGACCTGGCGGGCGATCCGCACTTCGTTGTGAAAGCGCTCAAGAAAGTTGGGGTCACCGGCGAAAGCGCCAGGGAGAAATTTGAGCGCGACTTCCTGGCCGAGCGTCATGTCCTCGGCGCGGTAGACCTCGCCCATTCCGCCTTTTCCAAGAAGAGCGACGATGCGATAGCGTCCGGCAATCAGCGCGCCGGGCGCCAGACGTTCTCCGGCGACATAACTGGCCGGTTGGCTGAAAGCCTGACTGCGCGAGCGGGCGGGCGACGACGGTCCGTGCGCGACCGTCTCGGCCTGAGACGTGGGACCCGGCTTGTTGGAGGGCGTATCTGCCATCTCGACTTCCGTTACGCGTAGGACCGCCGTTCTGTTCCCGTGAGACGATTATCGGCGCGTTTCGATCTGCACCAGGACCGGCTTTTCTTCGGCAGGAAGGATCTTGGTGGGAGGCTTTAGCAAACGCCCTGGTAGTTTTGAGAAGTATACGGCTTTTTCGACCCACGGCAACAGATGCCGGACCCATTTGCCATTGAGCAGCAGGCTGCCCGCCACCAAAACCGGATGCGGAATCGTCGTGCAGCAACGGGAGCACATGTCGATTTCTTTTGCGCGCCCGGCGACATGAAGGCGGCGCAGTTCCCGCATGCCTACGGAGTTCATGATGTCGGAAAGCGGTTCGGTCCCGATATGGCCGATCGGCTTGCCGTCGAGCATGTAGCTTTGGCAGCACGGATAGACGTCGCCGTTGTGCTTGATGTACATCGGACCGCGCCACAGATAATGGCACGGATACTTCCAGTCGGACGCGGGGTGGCCCGCTTCCGGCTGCAGGACGTTGGTCTCGTCGGCTTTGATGCGGATCAGATCCACACCAGGCACTTTGCGCCAGAAACGCTCGAATTCCCCCGCCTCGTTCCAGTTGCGCTCCATGCGGACCATCTGCAGCACGACCTGTACGGAGGAACCCCGCTCGTGCTTTCGCCGGCAGAAGCGCACGAAATTGTCGCGCACCTTCTCGAATTTCGCGCCTTTGCGGTAGTACTCGTAGGAATCCTTGGTCGAGCCGTCGAAGCTCAGTGTGATGTGAGCGAGGCTCGAATCGAGAATGCGGTCGATGGTCTTGTCGTCGAGCAGCGTGCCATTGGTCGACAGCAGCGTCGACACGCCATGCTGCTCGCAGAAGGCGATGCGGTCGAAGATCTGGCGGTCGAGGAAGGGCTCGCCGAGGCCGATCAGCATCATGTGCTCGCCGGTTTCGCGCGTCTCGCGGACGAGCTGCTCAAAAACCGCATCCGGCATGTCCTCTTTGGGCTGCGGGAGCGTCTCCCGCGGGCACATGGGACAATACAAATTGCACTTGGCGGTCGTTTCCACGATGTATTCGACCGGAAGCGCGGGCACACGTTCACTGTGCAGCAAATACGACCAAAGGAGCTTTGTGCGATTCCAGGCCCGCATGAATTCGACGTCTCTTTCATTGTAGCGGCAGCCTGTACAACGGCATCCCTTTGGTGTGACGGAACGCGTTCGATCCCTAAATCACGCTGCCCCGCGGGCAGACGGCGAGTACGTTCTGTACTGGTCCCAAATGAACCGCCGCGTGGAGTCAAACCAGGCATTGAATCACGCCGTCCAACTGGCGAATCAGCAAAATCTGCCGGTTTTGTATTACGAGGGGCTCACCTGCAGCTACCCGTATGCGAACGATCGTTTCCATACCTTCCTGCTTGAGGGCGTTCCGGAGACGGCGCGCCGCCTTGCGCGCCTCGGCGTTGGATATGTGTTCTATCCGCGAAAGACGAAAAGCGACGCGAACGACATCCTCTACAGGCTGGCGCAGCGCGCCTCGGTGATCGTCACCGACGACTACCCGACGTTTGTCGCGCGGACTCATAACGCGATCGTGCCGGAGAAGATCGATATTCCGTATCTCGTGATCGATGCCAGTTGCGTTGTCCCAATGAACGCATTTGAGAAACGGGAGTACGCCGCTTATACGATCCGGCCGAAGATCAAGAAGATCCTGCCGCCTTACTTGGAGGCAATCGCGATCAGCCGGCCCAAGCGCAAGTGGACCGCCGAGATCCCCAAGTTTCATGTCGAGGTCACGCCGGACACCGTTGGCGCGCTCGTTGCGCGATGCGACATCGATCACAGCGTTCCCGTGTCGACGACTTACCGTGGCGGGCGGCTCGCAGCAGAGACCCTTCTCGGTCATTTCCTCGACAAAGGCTTGCGGCGCTATGCGAACGGACGCAACGAGCCGAGCGAGCATGCCACCAGCGACATGAGCCCGTATCTGCATTTTGGTCACATTTCGTCGCTCGAAATCGCCGTAGCCGTGCGGGAGTATGCCAACGAGCAGAAACTGTTCGCCGATGAGTTTCTCGAAGAGTTGATTGTCCGGCGTGAACTTGCGTTCAACTTCACGCGTCACTGCGACAACTACGATTCGCTTGAGTGCCTGCCCGACTGGACGCGCGCGACGCTCGCCAAGCACGATGGCGATCCGAGGGAGTGGACGTACTCGCGCGATCAGTTCGAGCGCGCCGAAACGCACGATGCGTTGTGGAACGCAACCCAGAAGGAAATGCTGCTGCGCGGCAAGATCCACGGCTACTACCGGATGTACTGGGGCAAGAAGATCATCGAATGGAGCGCGACCCACGCGGACGCGCTGGCAACCATGCTGCACATCCACGACAAGTATGCGCTGGACGGTCGCGATCCGAACACCTACACCAACGTCCTATGGTGTTTCGGCCTGCACGACCGCCCGTGGACCGAGCGGCCGATCTTCGGGATGGTTCGGTATATGGGCCTCGACGGCATGAAACGCAAAACGCACGTCGACGCCTATTTGCGTGAAATCGAGTTCCTCGAGCGCACCGGCAAAGACCCGTTCCGCGTATCCTAGCCCACTGCAGTCGGCAGAGCGGCACATAGGGCGTAAACTGGAGGTTCGCGATGCACATCACCCTTACGGGAGCCACTGGCTTCGTCGGCGAACGTTTGCTCGCCCGCCTGCAGGCAGATGGGCACACGCTGCGCCTGCTGGCCCGGAAGGCGCATGCGGCCATTCCAACGACGATATGGGATTCATCCAAGGCGGTTCCGGCGGAAGCCCTTGTGGCAGCCGACGCGGTGATTCATCTGGCCGGAGAGCCGATCGCGCAGCGGTGGAACGAAGCGGCCAAGGCGCGTATTCGCAATTCGCGCGTCGAGGGCACGCGGCAAATTGTCGACGCGATCGGCCGGATGGACAAGAAGCCCGCCGTACTCATTTCCGCGTCCGCGATCGGCTACTACGGTTCGCGCGGTGACGAGGTTCTGACGGAGAGCTCGAAGCCCGGCGATGGATTTCTGCCGGAAATCTGTATCGAGTGGGAGCGCGAGGCCGTCCGCGCCGAAGCGATGGGAGTGCGTGTGGTGCTGCCGCGGATCGGCGTCGTTCTCGGTAAAGGCGGTGGCGCAATGGCGAAGATGCTTCCGCCCTTCAAAGCCGGAGTCGGCGGAACACTCGGACCGGGGACCCAGTGGATGGCATGGATCCACCTTGACGACCTGGTGGGGCTGCTTGCGTTTGCGCTGGACACCCCCGCGATTAAGGGTCCAATGAACGCGACTTCGCCCAATCCGGCGCAGAATACCGAGTTCACCCGCCAACTCGCCAAGGCCATTCACCGACCGGCCCTCTTTCCCGTCCCCGAATTTGTCTTGAAACTTCTGTTCGGCGAGATGGCGTCCGTCGTGTTGGGCAGCCAGCGCGTCCTGCCCGCGGCAGCGGAGAAGGCGGGCTACGTCTTCGCGCATCCGCATCTCGCCGACGCGCTGGAACTCGTGGTCAGCTAATGCTTCGTTCCATCCTCCTGATCTCGCTACTCGCAACCCAGGCAGTTCCCGGCGAGACCCGAAAAATCTCGCGCGACGAGCTGCATGACAAGATTGCCGGCGGTTGGGCCGGGCAGATGATCGGCGTTAGCTTCGGCGCGCCGACGGAATTCCGGTCGAATGGGCAGATCAACGAAACCGTGCTGCCTAAATGGACGCCGGACCGCGTCTCGGAGGCTCTGAATCAGGACGACCTGTACGTCGATATGACGCTCGCGAAAGTGCTCGACGATCGCGGTCTCAACGCCACCAGCGAAGACTTTGGCGCCATGCTGCGTGACGCGCAGTATTCGTTGTGGCACGCGAATCTTGCCGCACGGCGCAATCTTCGGCGCGGCGTTCCCGCACGGCTCGCGGGTACGCCCAAGTACAACGCCCACGCCAACGACATCGATTTCCAGATCGAGGCCGATTTCATCGGGCTGATGGCGCCCGGTCTCTACCAGGCGTCGAATCGCATCGCGGACCAGGCCGGCCGCGTAATGAATTACGGCGATGGACTATACGGCGGAATGTTTGTTTCATGCATGTACGCCGCCGCGTTCTTCGAGCACGATCCGCGAAAGGTCGTCGAGACCGGGCTGCACTGTATCCCAGCCGAGAGTCCGTACGCGAGGCTGGTCCGCGATGTGCTCGCGTGGCATGCCGCATCGCCCAAGGATTGGCGGGCGGCCTGGATCAAGCTCGAGAAGGAGTGGGACAAGCGCGATCCGTGTCCGGAGGGAGCGCTGCGTCCCTTCAACATCGACGCCAAGCTCAATGGCGGCTACATCGTGCTCGGGCTGCTGTACGGCGAGGGAGACTTCGGGAAGACCGTCGAAATTGCGACCCGCGCCGGACAGGATTCGGACTGCAATCCAGCCAGCGCGGCGGGGATCGCGGGCGTCATGCTCGGCTACAGGAAGATTCCGGGCGAGTGGAAGGACGGCATTCCGGCGCTGGCGCAGAAGAAGTTCCGCTTCACGGATTTCTCGTTCGACTCGATTGTGGCGTCGACCGAAAAGCGTGCGGAAGCTTTGATAAAAGCGACGGGCGGCAAGTCCGATGTCGAACTGCATTACGTCAACGTCCAGACTCCGCGTGCGCCGAAGCTCGAAATCTGGGACGACTATGGAACTCCGGTCGACCGAATTTCTGTCTTTGAGAAGAAAAAGTGGGCTTTCACCGGGCCGTGGGCGGATCAGCGGCTTGGCAAGCAGGCGACGCAGAACGGCGCAGAGGCCGAGATCACGTTCAAGGGAACCGGCGCGATCGTGGTCGGCGGCCTGTACACCAACGGCGGCAAAATCGAGGTTTTGCTCGATGGCAGGCTGGACAAGGCTACGGACACGTTCTCAGACGATCTCGGCAACAAGAATCACGAAGCGATCTGGCACAAGTTCGGATTGAAGAACGGCGAACACACGATCCGGGTGATTGTGAAAGGCGAGCCGTTCGGCGGGTCCGGTGGGAGCCTGGTGTCGATCGAAGATCTGGTCGTCTTCCGGCCGTAATTACAGTTCTGGATGTCCGCGGGAGAAGCGCAGATCACCGTGATCCGCGCCTCAATCACAACGCTCCAGACCAATCGCATCAACGACTTACCGCAATCACGCGCAGTCGCCATGTTATAACGCAACCGAAAGGGAGCATCATCCATGGACCGCAAAGCGCGCGCAATCATCAATCGCCGGAACGCCCTGAAATCGACGGGCCCAAGAACCGAAGCCGGCAAGAACGCCTCCAAGTACAATGCCCTCGACCACGGCCTGTGCAGCCGCCGGCCAATCGACATCGAAGGCATCTCCGACCGTGCCGCCTATGACGCCGTCAAGGCCATGTACGAAAACGACTATGCTCCGG
>JBDTTK010000136.1:0-8353 GCA_039930685.1 Bryobacteraceae bacterium
AGCAGAACCGTTTTCATTTAGCGGACGACGGTGTCACCTGGCAAGACCGCATTCAGAAGAACGGATCTGTCCGAGTGGAGGCCGAGTACGTCGTACCGGGCGGACCCGCCGAGCGCGCCGGAATCCAGGCCGGCGACATTCTCATTTCCATCAGCGGCTATAACATCTCTGATTCATCCGAAGCGACGCAAGTCCTCACCCGCGTCGGCTCTTGGAAAAAGACGGAATACAAAGTATGGCGCCCCCAGGGAAACTCCGGCGTCGAGATCCAGGCCAACAACGTCATCGTCGGCGAAGTCCAGCCGGACACCGCGCTTTGGGCCCAATACGCCGCCGGCGCCGCTTACCTCGCCATCGGACTCTTCGTCTTCTTCCGTCGCGGTGGCGCTCCAAAGGCGGTTCATTTCTACCTGCTCTGCCTGATCTCGTTCATCCTTTCGTGTTTCCACTACTCCGGGAAGCTCAACAACTTCGACAAAGTCATCTACTGGGGCAACGTCGCGGCCGGATTCGTCGCGCCGACCCTGTTCCTCCATTTCTGCCTCTCCTTCCCTCAGCCGCGAAAATGGTTGCGCGGGTGGCGAGCGGTTGTGCTCTACCTGCCTGCGATCGGCCTGCTCGCCGTCTGGGCGGGCATCGCCACCGGAACGCTGCGCCTCGGAGGAACGCTTCTCGAGGTCCGCATGCTCCTCGACCGGGTGCAGATGGCCTTCCTCAGTTCGGCGTACATCCTCGGCGCGGCCGCGTTGACCATGATCGTCCGACGCGAAGACGATCCCGTAGTTCGCCGCCAGCTCACTTGGCTGCGGAACGGCGCACTCGCGGGCGTCCTGCCCTTTACGGTCTTCTACGTCCTGCCTTATGTATTCGGCGCCGTGCCCACGCATCTCATGAAGCTCTCGGTGCTGACGCTGCCGCTGATGCCTCTTATGTGGGCGTACGCCATCCTCCGCTACCGGCTGATGGACGTCGATATCATTTTCCAGCAGGGCCTCGTTTACACGATGGCCACGCTCTCGGTCCTCGCCATTTTCTTCGGCGTCCTCTTCTCGCTTGGCAAAGTCGGCGAACTCACCGGAACCGCCCTGGTGATGCTGCTCTTGATTGCGGTCTTCATTTTCCAGCCCATCCGGAACTGGCTCCAGGAACTCCTCGACCGTCATTACTTCTACAAAGACCGCTACGACTATCGCCGTACCCTCATCGAATTTGCCCGCGAACTCGGCGCCGAGACGGACCTCGACAAGATGCTCGAATCTGTCGCCGACCGCATGGTGCGTACTCTCAAGATCCGCGCAGTCGCCGCTTTTCTCTGGGATGAGTCGCAGTCCGGCTTTGTCATGCGCATGGCGAGCGACCGCCAGGGCCGGTTCGACAACCTGCCCGAGGACCTTGATCTCTCATTCCTCTCGAACAAGCCCGAAAAGCCGTACCTCTTCTTCGAGCGGACCCGCAATTTGCTGGATGTCGTCTCGAAAGACTGGCCCACTGGTGTCCGCAACACCATCGCCGAACTCGAACTTACCTACTACATCCCATGCTCGGCTCGTGGCCGGACTATCGCCTATTTAGGCGTCAGCCGCACGGACGACGGCGATTTCCTCTCTTCCGACGATCTCGAACTCGTCCAGACCCTCGCCGGCTATGTCGGCATCGCGATCGAGAACGCGAATCTTTACAGCTCCCTCGCCCGCAAAGTCGAGGAGTTCGAGCGGCTAAAGGAATTCAGCGAGAATATCGTCGAATCCATTAACGTCGGCATCCTTGCCGTCGACCTCGAAGACCGCGTCGAAAGCTGGAACACGCAGATCGAACGCCTGACTGGTATCGCCCGGCACGCCGCCATCGGACGCGTCCTCACGGACCTGTTCCCTGCGGACCTCTGCGAGCGCTTCGCCTCGGTTCGCGGCGAAACCGGCGTCCACAATATCTATAAGTTTGTTCTGAAGCAGCCGCAGGAAACAACGGTCAACCTCGCCGTCGCACCCCTCGTTTCGAAGGAAGGCGAACAGATCGGCCGCCTCATCATCTTTGACGACGTCACCGACCGCGCCGAACTGGAACGGCGTCTCGTGCAGGCCGATAAGCTCAGTTCCATCGGGCTGCTCGCCGCCGGAGTCGCCCACGAAGTCAATACGCCGCTCGCCGTCATCTCGAACTACGCGCAGATGCTCGCGAAACAGGTCTCGGGCGACGAAGCGAAGTCGAAGCTGCTCGATAAGATCGCGCGATCGACCTTCCGCGCGAGCGAGATCGTCAATTCGCTTCTCAATTTCTCGCGGACTTCGCCCAACGAATTTGTCGATCTGGACCTCAACAAGGTAGTTCGAGAAACCGTCACCCTCGTCGAACACCAGCTCACCAAAGCGCACGTCGCCGTAGCTCTTAAACTCGATGCCTCTCTTCCAGCGGTCAAGGGTAGCCCCGGCAAACTCCAACAGGTGTTTCTCAATCTCATTCTGAACGCCCGCGACGCCATGGACGCCGGCGGCGAACTCACCCTCCGCACGTGGTCGAATTCGATTACCGCCCATCTCGAAGTCTCAGACACCGGCGCCGGCATTCCCTCGGAGAACCTGCAGCGAATTTTCGACCCCTTCTTCACCACCAAGGGGGCGAAAAAGGGCACGGGACTTGGACTCTCCGTCAGCTATGGAATCATCCGCGAGCATGGCGGCGAAATTGAAGTTGAAAGCGCGTCCGGACAGGGAACCTGTTTCCGCCTGTCCTTCCCCATCGCTCGCCGCTCCGCGCAGATTCGCCAGTCCCCCATCGCCGAACTCGCGAACGGCCGCGCACTTCCTGTCGGCGCGGCTGCCTCAGCCAACGGAAACTCGAACGTCCCGGCCTCCGCGGAAGAGGCCTCGCCCGCGCAACTGTTAACCTGAGAGTTCCTGGGTTACCGCCCTACCAACCTCCACCAATGCCCGAATCCAACTATCCAGCCGAAGGCCCAATTCCCGGAGGAGTGCGCGGCCGCATCCTCGTTATCGACGACGAAGCCGACATCCGCGAATCCCTCGAAGCCCTACTCACTACGGAGCGCTTCTCCGTGGAACTCGCGTCGAACGCCACCGAAGGCCTCCGCAAACTGGAAACCACCGGTTACGACCTGGTTCTGCTCGACCTCATGATGCCCGACAAAAGCGGCATGGAGGTCCTCGAAGAACTGCGCACCCGCGATACCGAAACACCCGTCTTCCTGATCACCGCCTACGGCTCCATCGAGGTCGCGGTCGAAGCCCTGAAGCGCGGTGCGAGCGACTACTTCTCAAAGCCCTGGGACAACGAAAAACTGCTGATCGAAATCGATCGCATGATCCTCAAGGCCCGGCTGGAGCGCGAAAACGTCGCCCTCAAGCGCGCCCTCAAGGAACGCTACGGCTTCTCGAACATCGTCGGAAAGAGCGAGCGCATGCTTCGCATATTCGACCTCGTCGCCCAAGTGGCCCCCAGCCGCGCCACCGTCCTTGTGACCGGCGAAACCGGAACCGGTAAGGAACTCATCGCGAAAGCCATCCACGCCAACTCCGCGCGCGCCAACCAGGCCTTCGTCGCCTTCAATTCGGGAGCCGTGCCACCCGAACTTATTGAGTCCACGCTGTTCGGACACGTCAAAGGCGCCTTTACCACCGCCCTCGCCTCTCGCAAGGGTTACTTTGAAACGGCCGATCGCGGCACGATCTTCTTCGACGAAATCGCGAACTTCAGTCTTGAAACGCAGGCCCAGCTTCTTCGCGTTCTTCAGGAAAAGGAGTTCATGCCGGTCGGTTCGAACGACATCGTTAAGGTCGATGTCCGCATCATCGCCGCCACTAACGGCGACCTGCGGAAGATGATCGAGGAAGGCAAGTTTCGCGAGGACCTCTATTACCGCCTCAACGTCATCAACCTCGCTCTACCCGCCCTCCGCGACCGCAAGGAAGATGTTCCGCCTCTGGTCGATTACTTCTTCACCAAGTACTGCAGGGAGAACGAAAAGTACCTTGACGCCAACGGCCGGTCACTCCTGCGTTTTGAGCCCGACGCCATGCAGGTTCTCATGGATCACAACTGGCCCGGCAACGTCCGCGAACTAGAGAACGTCGTCGAACGCGCCGTCGTATTGGCCTCCGGAGTCGAAGTCCACGCCAGCGTCCTGCCCGATCACCTGTTGCAGGCGGGAGGTATGCGGATTCGCCGCGATGAATCCGGTTCGCTAGCCTCCGACGCGAGCCTGTTTGAGATCGTCGCCGACTTCGAGCGCCGCAAGATCATCGAGCAGCTTGAAGTCTCTAACTGGAGTCAGACCGAGGCGGCCGAGGCTCTCCACATTCCGCTCTCCACGCTGAATCAGAAGATCAAGCGCCTCAACATCGACGTGAAGCGTCGCGGCGCGCAGTAATCAACCCAACCAGAGCGTGACCGCACCGGAACAGGGCTGACGAGGAACCGCGAGCAAATTGAGCGATCATCCATCGGTCGGCGCCGGACGCTCATCCTCTGACGCGCTTCCGCTTCTTGCCATCCGCCTCCCTCGCAGGAACTACTTCCGCCACCGCGTAATGCTCCTCCGGCACCCGCGCCTGCATCAAGGCCAACCAGATCAGCGCCGGCCAAACCTGCGCCAGCAACCGGCCCACCGACGTCGATATGTGCCACGCGAGTTCCGCCGTCGTTACCAGATACAGCCCATACTCCGCCGCGACTGCAGCCGCCACCGGAATCCACAGCCACATCCGCGCTCTTCGCTCCTCGGCGGGCCGCAATCCGAGCGCCGCAATCAACACCGCCGTCAGCAACAACGGATGCGCCCACCAGGAGCTCGCCTCGGCCACCGCTTTCGCGAACCCCATCAATGCCTGCCACCAGCGCGACACGTCCACGATCTTCGCGAATACCTCCCCGATGGTCGCCGGAATCATGCTCTCCCGGCCTTCCGCCACCAACTTCAAAGCTAATGTCGCGAACAGCCCTGGAAGCGCCCCTATCCCGCTCCACAACAACCCGCGTCTGCCAAATTTCCAGCCGATCACCGCGAACGCCGCGATCGCGACCGGCAGGCCCTCATTCTTGATCCACGGCGCGAATCCCGACGCGAGGCCCGCTGCCAGTAACATTCGCTCCGGCTTGGCCGGGTTCGTGGCCTCGAGCAGCAGCAAAACCGCCAGAAACGCCAGTCCCTGGAGTAAATCGGAATACTGTGACGCCGCCTGCGAAACAAACACTTCGGACGCCACCAGCAGCAATCCACCCAGCGCTCCCAAAGCCACCGATCGGCGGCTGGCCAATCCCGCTGTCAGTAAAACCCACAGCCCGAGCGAAAACAAGAGGCTCGCCGCGATCGGAACCGCCACCGTGAAACTCCTTGCCGATATCCACTGCATGGCGATGAACGACGAAAGGAACAGCGGATAGCCCGGATGAGCCGCCCCCGTCATATGACCGCCGAGCTCCGCCGACACCGCCCTGCGCCACGTCTCGGATCCCCCAGTGAGAAATCGAGCGCGCAAGTTCCAGATCGCCGTCGCATCCCATTCGCCGCTCGGATTCGCCGCCGACGTCGTCTGGAAGTCCAGCAGAAACAGGCCGGCACCCGCGACCGCCGCCACGAGCAAAGCCCATTTCCATGGGAAAGCGGCCCGCGGCGCATCCGCCTCACTCTCCTCGGCCCTTCCGAACCTCCACCATGCCGCTCCACTCGACAACGCTAAAGCAGCCGTCATCCCGTACGCCGACGCCTGATTCGCCGCATTCAGGTATGTCAACGCGAAGAATCCAATCGACGCCAAACCAGGTCCATACAAGGCCGCAAGCGCCAGTTCCACGCCCACCGCAGCCCATCGCGGACCCCTCCACGACCCGGCCGTCAAAGTCCGTGCAAGAAACCAGCCCGCCGCCAGGCTGAGGACAAATGGAACAATCCAGCCCATCACGATACCTTCCGGTGGAATAGAATCACGCCATTTCCGGCATCCCTGGCCACTTCGTACCCCAACGCTGCACCCGCCGCCGCGAAGTCCATCGGTTTCGAGAAATTGCCGAGCGCCCACTCTGGCTTGTTCTCCGCATTGACGACCAGCAATTGACGCGGAGCCAACACGTACTGCGCCGCCAGAAACGCCGGCGCGAATGCGCTCTGCGAACCCTCCAAGTCGGTGATGTAACCCAGGACCCCATTCGCCGGAATCTGAGCCGCTACCGGCGCGAATCGCACCTCGCCCCGCGCGGCTCCGTAGGCATCCGGATACTGCTCGGCGTATGTCCGCGAGGTTTGATACGAACTCAGCGCGCCAAACAGCGCAAGCACCGCCGCCCCCAGACAGGCCGCCGTCACCAAAGCTGGCCGCTGGGAGCCATTCTCGACAGGTGGCATAAGAGCGGATTATAACTTGCGCGCGGGATGCGTTTTCTTCTCATTGCCAATCCAAATCAGTTGAGCCATCCTAAGACCTGTGAAAAAGCGCACCAGGCTCGCCGCGGCCGATCCCCGGACAGAGCCTGCACCGACGCCCCAGGTCGCGGCCGCATGGCTCCGCATCGAATCCTTCCTCGAACACCGCGCGATTCTCGTCGTCCTCGCGCTTGTCCTGCTTGCCACTATCCGCATCGTCACCACGTATTCCTCGCTCAGCCACACCTTCGACGAGCCCGCCCACATCGCCGCCGGAATGGAGTGGCTGGACAAGCATGTATACAACTACGAAGCGCAGCACCCCCCGTTGACCCGCGTCATGTCCGCACTGCTCCCGTTCCTTACCGGATCCCGAAGCCACGGCGAACGCGGCATGTGGGACGAAGGATTCGCCATCCTCTTCGCATCCGGTTCCGAGGAGCGCACCCTCGCCCTCGCCCGCCTCGGAATCCTGCCATTCTTTTGGATCGCTTGCTGGGTTACCTACGCCTGCACCCGTTGGATCGCCGGAGCGGCTGCTGCCGTGCTTGCCGTGTTCTTCCTGACCACCACGCCGGCGATTCTCGCGCACGCCGGACTGGCCACCACGGACATGGGTCTCACCGCCATGATCTGGCTCGCCTTTTACACTGGATGGCGTTGGGCTCTGGACCCGTCGTGGAAGCACGCGGTAGCCTTCGGCGCATTCACCGGGCTCGCGACCCTTGCGAAACTCTCGATTCTCGCGTTCTTTCCGTCGACGGTGGTCCTTCTCGTGCTTCTGATGCTGATTTTGGAGCGCCCTGGCCCGTCCGGAATCGACAAACTGATCCTCGATCGATTACCCCAGTTGGTGCTGGCAATCGGCATCGGCGTTTTGCTGATATGGATCGGCTACCGGTGCTCCTACAAGGTGTTATCGTCGTTCCCTTACGTACTCCCCGCACCCGAGTTCTTTGACGGAATCGCCGACGTGAGCCGGCACAATACGCAGGGGCACTTGACCTATCTGCTGGGCCAAGTGAACACTGTTGGCTGGCCAAGCTTTTATCTGGTCGCGCTCGCGGTCAAAACGCCCCTTGCATTGCTCGCGCTTGGCTTGGGCGGGTTGGCGCTGCTGTTCTCGCGAAAGATGTTTGGGCTTCGAGGATGGCTCGTCCCCTGCGCCGTCATCGGAATAATGGCCTTCTCGTCGGTACTTTCGCAAATCCGGATCGGAACCCGCCACGTCCTCCCGGTGACTCCGACTACGTCGCATACTTCAATATCCTCGGCGGCAATCGGCCCGAAGATTTCCTGATCGACTCCGACCTCGACTGGGGCAAGGATACCCGGCGCCTCGGAAAACGCCTCCAGGAACTGGGAGCTAAGGAGGTCTACTTCAATCAATTCGCACCCGGAAATTTACAGAAGCTCTATGGCTTTCCGCCTATCAAGCCACTCGATGTGAACGGACCGCAACCCGGCTGGAACGCCGTCCGCATCACGCCCATGAAACTCGGATTGTTCGGCGGCGGTGATCGCTACGCCTATGATCCCGGCTTCCATTTCTGACCGGAGCAGGTCCAACCCACCGAGCGGATCGGCCGGGGGATTCTGCTGTTCTATTCGAACCCACTGCCCGCAGTCCAACGATGAGAGCCCTGGTCTGTCGAAAAAGGCAGGATTCCCTACGTCCGTCGACACCCACGGTGTCGAATTCTCCCAACGCCCCTCGTTCCCCAACTTTGTTCGCAGACTACCCGCGCGCCTTCGTACGCACCCTTCCTGCTTTGCGCGTCATCTAAGTAGTGGAATTGATCCGGAGGACCCTTGATCGCCCGTAGCCTAGCTCTTTTCGCCCTCGCCGCCACGCTGGCCGCGCAGACCTCTCCCAAGCCAGCCGCCGACCCGGCCGCGGATTTCCTCACCCGCCTAAGCGGCTCCCTCGAGTCCATAACGCGCCGCGTTTCGCCCAGCATTGTCCAGATCTTCGTCTCC
>JBDTTK010000137.1:0-8352 GCA_039930685.1 Bryobacteraceae bacterium
GCACGAGGTGCAAGCAGAAGAAATGCCCGGAGTCCCTTACGGAATTCCGGCCTCCGTTGTTCCGGTGGGAAAAAGAGAACCCCCCAAGCTGGCGCCTGGGGGGTATTTGGGGAGCGCGACCTTACGGCCGCGCCTCGGCTCGGGCCATGAGCGACTAGAAACTGAACTTGGCTCCAAGTTGCAGCGTTCGGCCGTTGCTCGCGCCGGTAATCACGCCGAACGTGTTCTTGCTCGCGTCGGAGCTATAGTTAGCGGCGTTTGCGTTCGGGTTGTTGAATCGCGGGTGATTCGCCAAGTTGAAAGCTTCTCCCCGAATCTCGAACGAGTACCGTTCGTGGATTTTGACCAATTTCGCAATCGAAGCGGTCAGCTCCAGGTATCCGGGACCGGTCAGATAGTTTCGTCCGGAATTTCCAAAGACGCCGGGTCGGGTCTCCGGCACGAACGCCGTGGGTGTAAACCACGGGTTGCCGATGTTGATGCCGTGCAGAACGTCAACCGGCGCAACCTGGTTGGCCGTTTGCGAACTGCCTGGAGTATTGAGTACAGAACCGCCGCTAATCGTAAAGGGCGTTCCTGTGTAAGCGGTCAGCACGCCATTGACGCGCCAGTTCCCGACAATGTTGCCAATTACATTCGAGGTCAGGAATTTCTTTCCCGGTCCGAACGGCAGTTCATAGACGTAGGTCTGGACGAATGTGTGCGTGCGATCGAAGTCGTTGCGCGCATAGTTGCGGCGGAAGTCGACATAGGAGAGCGGCACGCCGCCGTCGTCACCCGACTGGAAGCCCATGCCCTTGCCCCAGGTATAGGCGGTCGTCATGGTGAGTCCAGCAGCGAATCGGCGATCCAACTTCACTTGAAGTGCGTTATACATGTTCGAGAAACCGCCGAAGAAGAGGTTGCTCGCACCTGTGCGTCCATACTTTGCGAACTGAGGTTGCGAAGCATTGCCGCCGCCAGCGGTGGTTGCCGCATTGAGGTTGTACTGTACGACCGAGTGGACGCCGTGGTTGCCGACGTAAGCCACATCCAAGGTGAACTTCGCGGGCAGTTGCCGTTGGATCGCAAAGTTCCAGGATTCGACGTACGGGTTTTTGAAGTTCGTGTTGATCACGAAATAGGTAGAATTCGCGAGTGTGCCGAGGCCGGCCACCGGGATGATTCCGTTGGAAGGGATTGCCGGATTGACCGGGGCGGGGAATCCGGTCTGGAAGGTGGCCACGCGACCGTCGGGGAGCACGGCGGGTCCAAACGTGGTGACGGCCGGATCGAACTGGTTATTGGCGCGGATCGGATAGTTGTACGCATACGTGTTATCCGGGAACGGTGTGTAGCTGATGCCGAAGCCGGTACGAATGACTGTCTTTTCGTTGAGACGATACGCGATGCCGAGGCGCGGTGCGAAGTTCGTGTAGCGCGCCTTCATCCCAAGGTCGCTCGGATTGTTTCCGACACCGGCGATGACCAGCGTGTTATCCACCGCATTGTAGTTCGAGAAGCCTCCGTCGAAGCGCGGCTTGGCGGGCTTATAGAACTCCCAGCGCAGTCCGGCATCGATGGTCAGCTTTGGCGAGACGACCCACTTGTCCTGGACAAAGGCGAACACCTCCCATTGCCGGTAGGCAGGGAAGTATTGGCCGAGATCGCGGCCGGCCTGATTGGGCAGATCCAGAAGGAAGCTCGCGAAATTGTTGTTAAAGCTCGTTGAAGGTCCGCCCTTGAGCGATGTCTGACCGGGTCCAAACGTGTACAGTCCACGAGGGCTGAAAGTTTGATCCTGAAGCAGATCATCGCGAAGGCGACGAAGGTCAACGCCGAACTTCACGGTGTGGTTGCCCAGGGTTTTGGTCCAGGTGTTGGCGAGATCGATGTTCGCCTCGGAGCGAACCCACGGCAGACTCGCCGAATACCCGATTGTATTGTTCGTGTAGAACGAGTTGATGTTGACGCCAACGATGCCGCTATAGAACTGATCGATGTTGACTCCGGGAATGCCGAGGTCCTTAGAGGAGGTAGTCCCGTAGTCGCTGTTCAGCGCCTCGTTGTGATAGTAAGCGACGCCCGCCCGGAATTCAGCGATCAAGGTCGGCGAGAAGATGCGGTTGTAGTTGATTCCGCCACTGTACGTTTTCTGAATACCGGTGCCCTCGAAGCTGCCTTGCGCCGGTCCACCAAGCAAGGTGCCGAAAAGCGGCGCCTGGAAGACTTCCGGCCGGGAGTAGCTCAGACGCACGGAGAGGCGATCTTTGTCGGTCGCGTTGAAGTCGGACTTGATGTCGTAGGAAGTGGTGTCTTTGTGGAACGGCAGCAGGCCGAAGAAATTGTTGCTACCCGATGCGCTGGCGACGTTCGGCGCAGGCAGGAGCTGCATGAGTTTGGCGGAGATCGGGTTGATGCTGGCTGTAGGAATCTTGTTGCCCGCGAACGGCACGCGTCCGGTACCGTCCGCGTTGCCAGTTGCTGGGTTATAGATGGTCGTAGCCGAGCCGCTGAGATCGCCAGATCTCTGCGTGAGCGTCGGAATGGTCACGAGATTGGTGTTCGCCTGATGGTCGGAGACGCGGAGGATGTCGCCAAAATAGAACCACTTGTTCTTGACGATCGCGCCACCGATGTTGCCGCCGAAATAGTTGTACGCCTGGTGGCCGACGGACGGGTCAAAGAAGTTGCGGGCGTTCAGGGAACTGTTGCGGAGGAACTCATATGCCGCGCCGTGGATCTGGTTGCTGCCCGACTTCAAAATCACGTTTACGGCCCCGCCGGTTGCGCGACCTAATTCTGCTTCAAAGTTGCTCGTTGAGACGTCGACCGTCTGAATCGCTTCAATTGGCGGAATCAGAATCTGTAGCAGCCCGGTCCGCTCGTTATCGTCGATGCCCTCAATCTGGTAGTTGTTGCCCTGGCGCATCTGTCCGTTCACGTTGGTTTGCAGAGAACTGGACGCGTTGAAGAACTGCGAGTGCTGGAAGGCCGCCGGCGACGTTCCGGGAACGAAGTTCAGCACTGACTGGAAGTTGCGGTTGGTGCCCAACGGGAGGTTGGCAGTCTGGGTGACACCGAATTTCGCGCCAACGTCGGCACGATCGGTTTGCAGAGCCGCGGATTGGCTTACGACTTCGATCGACTCGGTAACGTTACCAGGTGCGAGCTGCGCGTCCACACGGGCGCTGGTATTGACTTCGACGTTCACTCCGGTGCGGCGTTCTTTCTTGAAGCCGGCGACCTCGACTGTGACTTCGTACTGACCGGGAGGAAGCGTCGGGAACGAGTAGTTGCCGCTGTCGTTGGTGGTGCCGGAGCGGCTGATTCCGGTGTTGGTTTCGGTGAGTGTGACTTTGGCGTTCGCGATGGCGGCGCCACTCGCGTCCGTTACGGTGCCCAAGAGCGATCCATTGACCGCCTGTCCCAGCAAGGTGATTGCCGAGAGCGAGCACAAGATTATCAAGATGCAAATCAAACGTTGACTGCGCATGTACGAGGTCCCCTTAACCCTGTTAAACATGAAACAGCCGCCAACAAGGCGGCAGCGAACGATATCTTATAACCTCAGATCCAGGCAAATACGTTTCGCCCGGCGAAAACCCAAGTGATGGGTTGCTCGATTATAGAGAATGTCGGGAGGAGGGAACAATTCGAAGCTTTAGAAGGTTTGCTTCGAAAATCATGAAGAATTTAAAAAATATTAAGTAACTTTAACATTACGAACCTCTACTTCATCGGAGTTGAAGAATTGGGTAGTCTGTCTAAACCGGGGGTGAATGATGGAGTTTTCACAAGCAAGGGCGCTGCTCGCTGTCGCTGAGCTCTCGAGCTTCAAGAAAGCAGGCGAACGCCTTCACCTGTCTCCGCCCGCCATCTTTGCTCAGGTCCATCAGATGGAGTCAGAACTTGGGGAAAAGCTTTACGAGCGCAAGGGCAGAGGGCTGGCGCTTACACCGGCGGGACGTGTTCTCACGGATTACTGCAGGCGGCTAGTGAATATGCATGACGAAGCAGTCGATGCCATACGAGTTCCTGGCGAAGCGCAGGGCGGTTCGCTGTACGTCGGTTGTGGACCGCAAATCTCGGTAACTTTGGTTCCTTATCTACTTCGGTCCTACATGGCGCAGCACCCAAAGGTGGAATTGCGTTTGCGGACTGGCAACGATGACGCGCTTTTGCAGGATCTGCGGGCAAATGCCGTGGATGTGCTCATGATGAACTTGCCGATCGACTTGCAGGAGTTGACGCATGACCCTCTGTGGCGTCACGAACTCGTGTTCGTCGTGCCGCCCGGAGATCCCGCGGCCGACAGGCTGACCGCGTCTGAACTCTCGACGCGACCATTCATTCTGTGCGAACCGCCGACTGTGATCGAGAGTTCGATCCGTAGGTTCTTTCAGTCGGCGGGTTTTGAGCCGCTCGTGGTCATGCAGAACGATCAGGCCGCCTCCGTGAGAGAACTCGTCAAGATGGGCGTGGGTATCTCTCTTCTCCCGATCTGGAGTGTCTCGGAAGACGCGAGCATGGGACGGCTGAGAATTGTGCGCCTTGCGGACAAGCAACTTTTCTCCACGATGGTTCTTGTTTATCGAGGGACGACCTCGCCCCAGCCCTCATTAAGTTCGTTCGTTTCGATCGCCCGCGACTGGCGGAGTTGGCTGCCGCGACCCGATGATGTCATTCCGTTCTCGGAATAGCGCATCTAGCGATCCCAGTCCTGGATCAGTTTTTCGGCGAGCGCCAATAGGGCCGCCGTGCCGCGGACGGCAATCGCGCGCTCGGAATTGTAGGTGATGGGCGACGGAACACGGCGGGCTTCGGCGTGAAGCCAATCGGGCTGGCTCGGAATTGAAACGTTTGCAACGTTCGTCAGCCCATACGCCGTCAGCCCATACGCCGTCAGCCCGTACAATGGAAACGTGGCAGTTCCGTTCGAAGAAGCGCGTTCGATCGTTCTGGTAAAGGTACGGGATTCTCTCGGCACGATGTGCGTCGAAACCGTGCGAATTGACCAGGTCGCGGGCAGGGTTTTGGCGGAAGATACATTCGCCGACCGCGATTATCCGCCGTTTCCGCGTTCGGCCCGCGACGGATTCGCGGTGCGGTCCGGCGAGGTGCCGGGAACGCTGCGGATCGCCGGTGAAGTGCGCGCGGGAAGCAGGTATAAGGCTGCCGTCGGACCGGGCGAGACCGTGGAAATTATGACTGGGGCTCCGATGCCGGAGGGCGCCGACGCCGTCGTCATGGTGGAGAATACTCGCCGCGAGGGCGATTCCGTGGTGATCGAGCGCGGGGTGCGGCCGGGCGAGAATTTCAATCCCAAGGGCGCCGAAGTACGAATGGGAGAAGTGGTCGTGCAACGCGGGACGCGCCTCGACTACGCACACGTGGCGATGTTGGCCGGCGTGGGATGCGTCGACGTTCCGGTGGTCGTGAAGCCGCGCGTCGCCATTGTCGCGACGGGCGACGAAATCGTCGCGGTGGGCGAAACGCCCGCTGAATATCAGATCCGCAATTCGAATTCGGAGTCGCTCGCCGCGCAGGTTTCGCGAGCCGGAGGGCTGGCCATCGTGCTGCCGGTCGCTCCGGACCGATACGACGAAACTCGCGCATTGGTCGAGAAAGGTTTGGAAGCCGATCTCCTCTTGCTGTCCGGCGGTGTGTCGGCCGGAAAATACGACATTGTCGAAAAAGTGCTCGCCGACCTCGGTGCGGAGTTCTTTTTTGATCGCGTGCGGATTCAGCCGGGGCAGCCGCTGGTATTCGGGCGCTGCAAGAAGAAGTTCTTCTTTGGCCTGCCGGGCAATCCGTCGTCAACCATGGTGACGTTTGAAGCTGTGGCGCGGCTGGCCCTGGACCTGTTGTGCGGAGTGCGGGAGCCATCGTTTCCGCTGACGTACGCCCGGCTCACCGCTCCATTTCGTCAGAAGGCCGGCCTGACGCGCTTTCTCCCGGCGACACTGGCCGGATCGTACGTGACACCGGAGTCCTGGCATGGATCCGGCGATGTGGCGGCACTTGCCCGGGTGAACGCATTCCTGGTCTCCGATCCGGATCAGGAAAGTTGGATGGAGGGGGACCTGATTCGCGTGATGCCGCGATGAAGGGGCCACAATGAGTGCTTCCGCGATGACACCGTCCATTCAGTGGCACACAAGCAATGACTGACAAAACGATGCCTACGAAAAAGCTGTCGCACTATGATGATGCAGGCGAGGCGCGCATGGTTGACGTCTCGGCGAAGCAGGAAACCAAACGTACGGCGCGGGCGCAGGCATTTGTCAAAATGGCCCCTAAGGTGCTGCGGGAATTACACCGGAATCCGAAAGGAGATCCGCTGGAGATCGCCCGGATTGCGGGGATCTGCGCGGCCAAGCGGACTTCGGACTTGATTCCGTTATGCCACCCGCTGCTGCTTTCTCACATTGATGTTGTGGCAAACGTGCAGCGCGGCGGCGTCCGAATTGAGGCGACGGTGACGACGACGGCTCCGACAGGAGTTGAGATGGAAGCGCTGACGGCGGCATCCGTGGCGGCCCTGACTGTGTACGACATGACGAAGGCTCTCGATAAGGGCATTGAGATTCAGGATGTGTTTCTGCTTTCGAAGACCGGAGGGAAGAGCGGCGACTTCCGGCGAGACAAGCCCGGGAGCCAAGGGTGATTCGCGTCGCAGTGCTGACGGTGAGCGACTCGAGGAAGGTCGGCATCCAGAAGGATCTGTCGGGGCCCGCGTTGCAGGCGCGCATCGCGGCGCTTGGGTGGTCCAACGTGAAGATTGGGATTGTCGCGGATGAGAAAGATCAGATCGCGACATGGATTAGAGAATGCGCCGATTCGGGCGAAGTCGACTTAATTCTGTCGACGGGCGGAACCGGGGTGGCGATTCGGGATGTGACGCCAGAAGCGGTCCGGACTGTGATTGACCGCGAAGTCCCCGGAATTGGCGAATTGATGCGATCGGAGGGCGCGAAGATCACGCCACTGTCGTATTTGTCGCGCGGAATGGGCGGAACTCGCGGCCGGGTGTTGATTGCTGCGGTGCCCGGCTCGCCCAAGGGCGCGGTCGAATCTTTGGATGCATTCGCGCATCTAATTCCTCATATGGTTGGACTATTGCAGGGCCGAGACGTCCACGCGGACGAGAAAGAGAAGCGGGCGGAAACGGAATGACGTCAACAAATTATATGAGCGGACTGGCGAGAGTCGTCTTGGCTGGAATGCTGCTGTCGCCGGGGTGGGCGCAACAGCCGGAGCAGAAAGACCCCGTTATCACGGTCAACGTCAAAGTCGTCGTGGCTCCAACCACGGTGACGGACCAGAACGGCAACGTGGTCAACGGCCTTAAGACCGAGGACTTCCTCCTCCTCGACAACGGGAAACCGCAGCGCATTACTGAGGACGTTGCCAGCCATCCCATTTCTCTGGTGATTCTGGTACAGAATTCTCAGAACATGGAGAAAGTTCTCGCGGAATTGCAAAAGACGGGATCCCTGTTTGAGAGCCTGGTATTGGGTGAGACCGGCGAAGTTGCGGTAGTCAGCTACGATCACAGGATCAAGACTGTTTTGGACTTCACGCCCGACGTGAACAAGGTCGGCGCGGCGTTCAAATTGATCAAGGCCGGTAGTACCCAGAACCGCCTCAACGACGCTGTGATGCATGGCATCAATCTGTTGCGCAACCGGCCCTCCAGCCGTAGACGGACGCTGCTCATTATTGGCGAGACTCGCGACCGGTCGAGCGAATCGCGCCTGCGGGAGGTGCTCACCGCGGCGGAGTTCCAAAACGTTACGATCTACTCCGTTGACGTCTCCACGGCGCTTACGACGATGACCACAAGGGCTCAACCGCCGCGTCCGTCTCCGATACCGCCGGGAGGGAAGATCATGGCGAACGGACAGGTCGAGACCCCGACGATTCAGTCGCAGAATCAGCTCGGGAACTGGACTCCGACGCTAACTGAGATCTTTAAGCGGGCCAAAGGCGTCTTTGTTGACAATCCAGTCGAGGTCTACACGAAGTACACGGGTGGACGAGAATTCGGTTTTTTGAGCCAGCACGGTCTTGAGCGGGCGCTTAGCCAGGTCGGCGAGCAGTTGCACAGTCAATACCTGCTCGCGTACTCAGTTAGTGAGGCGACCGGCGGCTATCACGAAATCGAGGTTCGCGTGAATCGTCCGGGCTTGAAGGTGACTACGCGGCGCGGCTACTGGATTGCCGGTCCTTCGGAGCGGTAGTTCGCCTCAAATGCACACTTTGCGCCTCGGCTCCGCGCGGAAATCCGTGACCCGAATGGTATAATTACAGGCGTTCCATCATGAAAACTTTTGTTTTATGCACCACGTTCGCGCTGGCGTGCGCCCT
>JBDTTK010000138.1:0-8325 GCA_039930685.1 Bryobacteraceae bacterium
CTGCGGAATTCTTTTCTTTTCAGTGTGTTCAGCCGAACTCGGCAGCTGACTCGTTCGGAGCACTGGCTATTCTGGTCGCGGGTGAGGAAGCTGTGGCCCGAAGAAGGAACGAAGCCGGTACATATGGAGCGGAAGTGAAGTCACCGAATCGAGACGTTGAGGGTCAGGGAGCGGACGGCAACCGCCGCCGCACGAAATCGCGGCGGACGGAAGAGAGTATCGGACTGAAGGAGACGGAAGAGATTCTGCTGACGGGAGAGAACGCGAATTGGCCTGCCAGCAAGCGGCCAGTTCGATTGGAAGACAGCCGGGCGAGCGTGGACCGTTCGAAGGGAGATCCGGCAGACCGGCTGGAGGCATTGCTGGAGTTGGTCGAGGGGAAATTGGAGTCCGGCGATTTCAAGGCATCGATTCTGGACTGGGTGCGGTTGACGGAGCTGGTGAGGGAGCGGAGGGACGAAGGAAGGTCCAACGAGGTGCGGGTCACCTGGATCACGCCGACGCCGGTGGAGGTCGAAGAAGTGTTCGGGCCACGAAAGAGAGATCCAGAGGGCGGCCGGGACAAGACGTGAGGCGGGAGAAAGAGGGCGCAACCCACCTCCGGTTCGTTTTCGACTCGCTGAAATCGCAGTTGAGGTTCGTGGAGTCGAAGGCGCGGTTCAAGGGCTTTTCGGGGCCGGTCGGCTCGGGGAAGAGTGTTGCGCTGTGCTTCCAGGCGTTGTCCTGCGCAACGTCGAGCCCCGGATTGACGGGGTTGCTAGCAGCGCCGACATTGCCGTTGCTAAAGGCAGCGACGCTGCCGAGCTTGTTCGACGTGATGCAGAAGTGCGATGTGGAGTACGAGTGGAACAAGTCGGAGGGGCTGGTCTATCTGCCGGCGGTGCGGTCCAGCATTCTGTTGCGGTCGCTGACGGAGGCGGACGCATTGCGGGGAACGAACCTGGCGTGGTTCGGGGTGGATGAGCTGACGTACGCGCCGGAGGAAAGCTGGCTTCAACTGGAGGCGCGGCTGCGGAATCCGAAGTCGAAGCGGCTGGAGGGATTCGGGGTTTGGACGCCGAACGGGTTCGATTGGGTGTACGAGAAGTTCATTGCGAATCCGGTGAAGGGCTACGACGTGGTGTATGCGACGCCGCGGGAGAACAAGCATCTGCTTGACGCGGTTCCGGATTATTACGACCGGCTGGAAGACAGCTACGATCCGCTGCGGTTCCGGCAGGAGGTGCTAGGCGAGTACCTAGCGCTGACTTCAGGGCGGGTCTACCGGGAATTCAACCGGAAGGTCCACGTGGAGCCGTGCGCGGCGCGGGAAGATCTGCCGTTGGCGTTGGCGTTCGACTTCAACGTAGATCCGATGTGCGTGGTGGTGGCGCAGGTGGACGGAGAGCGGGTCCGGGTGCTGGACGAGATCGTGCTGTCGCGGGCGTCGACAGAGTACGCGTGCCAGGAGTTCTTCGCGAGGTGGCCGAAGCATCGGGCGGGACTGCGGGTGTATGCAGACGCGAGCGGTCAGGCGATGCGGACGACGGGACAGTCGGACTTGCAGATCCTGCGGTCGCTGATCACGCCGGCGCGGTATGGGCGGGTGGATTTCCGGGTTCCGAAGAAGAATCCAGCGGTGCGGGAGCGTATCCAGTTGATGAACGCGAAGTTGTGCGCGGCAACGGGCGAGGTCCGGATGTCAGTGAGTCCGACGTGCGTGGAGTTGATTAAGGATTTCGAGCAGGTGGTCTACAAGGAGAACAGCGTGATCGTCGATAAGGAACGCGATGCGAAGCGGACGCACTTGTCCGACGCGCTGGGATACCTGGTGTGGTGGGAGTACGAGGGTCACGGTCAGGTAGGGGAGCGGAGCAGGCGGCTGATTTGAGGGTTGCCTTTGAGGCTACGGACCTGAAGGTCCGTCACACTTGGGCGGGGTTGTAGGACGCACTTGCGGACGCTGGCCTCCAGATGGTTACGCGTGGAATGAGGAGCTGAGCTTTGATTGATATCGATTTGGAACATCCTGAATATCGCGTGAGCAAGTCCACGTGGAAGCAATATCGCGACCTCTACGCCGGGGGCGAGGCGCTGAAGAGCCGGGCGTCGGAGTATCTGGTGAGACGACAGCGCGAGCCCGGCGATGTGTACAACGAGCGGGTCGGGCGGGCGTTCTATGAAAACTACATCGGCTCGATCGTGGACTGGTATGGCGCGACGCTGTTCCGGCGGGAACCGGTGCTGGCGTTCGATGGCAGAAGCGACGCGGGGCGCGCCTTCTTCTCGGAAATGATCAGCGACTGCGACTTGCGGGGAACAAATCTGGCAGATTTCTTCCGGCGGCAGTTTGTGACGGCGCTCGTGACGGGCGCGAGTTACGTGCTGGTCGATTTTCCGCGGATTTCGGGGCGGCCCGCAAACCGGGCGCAGGAAGACGCGATCGGCGCGTCGAGGGCGTACCTGGTGGAGTACGGTCCCGAGGATCTCATCAACTGGAGCCACGACGAGCGGGGTAATTTCGAGTGGGTTGTGCTGCGGACGAAGTCGCTGCGGAAGGAGAATCCGGAAGACGCGGTGTGGGTGGAAGAGACGCGATGGTCGTACTTCGACAAGACCACCTTCCGGCACTACCGACGGATGGGCGCGGGGACCGGAGACTCGGCGGCGATCGAACTGGTCGCGGAAGGCAGCCATGGACTCGCTAAGCAGAATCGGGTTCCCTTGTTCGAGACGCAATTGCCGGAGGGCTTGTGGCTGACGAACCGGGCGGGCCTGCTGCAGCTCGAACACTTCAACAAGTCCAATGCGCTGGCGTGGGCCTTGACGATGGGGCTGTTCGCAATGCCGGTGATCTATTCGGATCGCGAATGGACGCAGATGGTTGGCGAGAGCTACTACATTCAACTGGGACCGGAAGACAAATTCGGGTGGACGGAGCCCGAGGGGAAGGTCTTTCAGATCGCGGCCGATAATCTCGAACGGCTGAAGGGCGAGATCTACAGGGTGTGCTACGTGGCGCACATGGGCGGTCCGATTGCGGGGTCGCGTCCGGAAAGCGGATTGAGCAAGCAGAGAGATTTCTCGGTCACGCAAGAGGTATTGCGTGCTTACGGGGACAGCATGAAAGATCACATGCGGCGGGTGCTGCAGGCGGTGAACGACGCGCGCGAAGACGGATTGAAAGTCGGCGTCACGGGGATGGACGAGTTCGACATTGGGGATTTCGGGACCGAGTTGGATGACGCGGAGCGAATTCTGAAGATGGGGATCGGGTCGGGGACGCTGAAGAAAGAGATTTTCAAGCGGCTGGCGTTGAAGTTCCTGTGCGATGTGGGGCAGGAAGTCAAAGAGAAGATCGCGGCGGAGATTGAAAGCGCGGCGTGAGACGGATGGGGCGGACGGTATGTAACGCGCAGTGACGGATCTGGGGGATCCGTCCGGCCTTTGGGTGTGGGGACGGCGTTGGGCCGCTCCCTGACGGTCGCGGCTCGGTGGAGGCGGTTTTCATATGGAGCGCGACCTTACGGTCGCGCCTCGCAGCGGCACGATGCGCGGTGACGGACCGGGAGGTCCGTCCGACCTTGCGGTCGTGGGTAGATCGAAAAGCTTGGATTGCGGGGGCTGGTCCTTGAGGGCCGGCCCTTTTTGTTTGGGGGATTGCCGTGGACGAGATTCGGGACGTATTGCGCGAGGTGCTCGGGGAGTTCCAGCAGTCCGCGCTCGAGGAAGAGCGCAAGAAGCGGGGCGAGCTCGAACAGCGGATTCAGGAACTGACGCAGCGGACCGAGGAAGCCGAGCGAAGCGCCTCGGTGCGCGCGGAGCTACAGAGGCTGGGCGTGGCGAAGATCGACCTGGCCTACCGGGCGGTGCGCGACGACGTGTTCCGTTCCGAGGAAGGCCACCTGATGGCGCGGAACGAGCAAGGAGGCCTGGGATTGAAAGAGTATTTAGCCCAATTCGTGGAGGCAAATCCGGAGTTTCTACCGGCACGAATCGCGGGCGGATCGGGCAGCCAGGCGAATCAGCGTCCGGCGGGGCCGGGGAGCGGCGGAGTGGATCTCGACCGGATCAAGCCGGGCATGAGTGGCGAGGAACTGGAGAAGGTCCGTCACGAGATTTCGAGGATCGCGTCGCAGACGCTGCGCGGTCTGTAAGCGAGCGAAATCTCTTCGAGCAGTTGAATTCAGCAAGAACAGGACCGCAAGACATCCGGGGACTGTATCGCGCAGGCGGACGGTCCTCGCGTCGTTAAGGGGTCTGAGGAAAAAGGAGAGTAGATGGCAACGATTACATCGGCCAATGTGGCAAACGCGATCGTGAAGCTGGTGGCGGTGGACGCCCTACCGGCCCTGATGGGCAACCTGATCATGGGCAATCTGGTGAACCGGGACTACGAGCCGGTGCTGGCCCAGGCGGGCGACACGGTCAACGTACCGATTCCGCCGACGATGGTGGCGAACAACATCGCAGAAGGCGGTTCGGTTCAATTGCAGAGTCCGAACCTGGGCAACGCGCAGATCGTTCTGAACACGCACGCAGAGGCGACGTTCCAGATTCCGGACGTCACAAAAGTGCTCGCAGTGCCGGATCTGTTGAAGCTCTACATGCAGCCGGCAATGGTCGCGCTGGCGGAGCGGATTGAAACGGATCTGTTGAACACGTACGCGCAGTTCACTTCGAATGGCGCTCTCGGCACCGGCGGCGTGGCGTTGACGGAAGCGACGGTGGACTCGGCGGAAACCGTGCTGTTCAACCAGAAGGTTCCGGCGAGCATGGCGAAGTACCTGGTGGTAGATCCGACGGCGTATTCCGCCCTTCGGCAGATCACCCGGTTCAGCGAATACCACACGGCCGGCGATGCCGGTCTGCGGGCGCTGATCGACGGCGCGGTCGGCAAGATGAAGGACTTCTACATCTTCCGTTCGCAGTTTGTGACGAAGACCGGAAGCGGGCCGACCACGACACACAATCTGGCGTTCACGAAGGACGCCCTGGGTCTGGTGATCCGCCGGCTGCCGCAGCCGCTGCCGGGAACGGGAGCGATCGCGGAGTACGCCGAGATGGGCAACTTCGGGATGCGGGTGACGATGTCCTACCAGCCGAACACGCTGGCCCAGCAGTTCACGGTGGACGTGTTGTACGGAGTGGGCGTTCTTCGGAACTCACACGGCGTGCACATCACGAGCTAACCACGAGCGCGTTCCGCACGGCGAGCACTGTGCGGAACGCGCGAGTTTCCTTTGGGCGGAATTCAGACACAGAAGATTGGGGCGCGAATGGACTTGCGAGTTTATTACCAGCAAATTCGGGCAGTAGAGAGTGAAATCGCAGAGCAGGACGCCATCGTCATGAGCCTGGCGACGCGCGACGGCGGAAAGCCCGGCATCCTTTCGGAGGTTCCGCGGGCGGTGGCGGCAAAGTTGATTGTCGACGGCAAGGCTCGACTCGCCAGCACCGACGAAGAATCACGCTACCGTTCCGACGCAGAGGAAGCGGGGCGGCGGGCGGCGGGGGTCCGGGCTCCGCTGTATGAGACGGGGCGGATCCAAGTGGCGGCGATTCCGGAGGTGAAGAAGACACCGACCAGGCGGGGGTCCTGACATGGCGCTCTATACAGACGGGAGTCCATCGACGATCGAGGATCTGCGGGGTTATGAATCGTCCCTGCTCGATGTCGCGCGCGTGGAACAGATCGATCTGGACGGAAAGCTGGCACTGGCGGCGGGCGAGGTCGGCGACGAACTGATCGCGTTTCTACTGCGGCGGCCGTCGCAGGATCCGCAGGCGGCAAACCGGCGGCAAATGGGCTTGTCGACCGTCGTGGTGACAGACGGCGTGAAGCGCTGGCACACACTCCACACGCTGGCGACGGTATTCAGCGACGCGTTCAGCAGCCAGTTGAACGATCGCTTTCGAAACAAGTACGAGCAATATGCCGCGTTCGCGCAGACGGCGAAGCAGAGGGCTTTCGAGTATGGGGTGGGCGTCGTAGAAACGGCGGTGCCGCGGGCGTCGACGCCGGTTTGTTCGAGCGGGGCGGGCACGGAGGCGGCGACCAATTACTACGTCAGCGCGAGTTGGATTGGAGCCGGCGAGGGCGCGGCGAGCTTTCCGACCACTTATGAGACGGCCGCGGGGAGCACGCTCGCGGTGGCGGTGGCGGCGGTTCCGAGCGGAGTGACGGGCTGGAACGTTTACGCGGGCCTGACACGGGAATCGATGGCGCGGCAGAACAGCAGTCCGCTGGCGATTGGGGCCACCTGGCTGCTGCCGCCGGGTGGACTGACGCCGGGAGCGCCGCCGTCACAAGGGCAAGACGCGGACGTGTGGGTGGCGGGTCAGCGGACACTGATCCGGGGGTAGCGAGGCCTTATCCAAGTGGAGCGATGGACGCGAGTGAAATGAGGACGCAATGGCGCAGGTAGCAAGCATCGGAGTACGAAAGCTAATCGACATCCTATCGGGGCCGGAGGGGCTGCAGCCCGCGCTGGCGGGCCTGGCCAACGACATGGGCGTAGAGCCGTCCGCGGTGGCAGCCGCGATTGTCGCGGGACAGAACGTGGCGGCCGAGGTCCTCGAGAAAAGCGCCGGCGCGGGCTATCCCTCGATGCAGGTGTACTGCGAGCGGGTGGTGAATTCGCTGCGCGAGAAATTCCGGACGTTTTCCGGCAAAGCGCGGATGGTTGTGGAAGCGCGGGTTTCGCAGGACCGGATCGAGGGGATCGAGGCAAAGTTACAGCTTTACGTCGATGCCGCGACGCAGGTTCTGGACGGCAACCGAGGGGACTGGGGCCAAGGGATGTTCTACACGGGCGGGTACGAGGTGAGCTACAGCCCGGTCCGGCACGGCGGCCGGAATTTCCTGCAAACGGCCAAAGTCGTGTTCGAGATCGATATCAGCAAATAGGCCCACGGGGGCAAGGGAGAGTGAACGCATGCCATGTTATGTGTCATCGACAAATAATCGCTTCTACGTGGGCCTCGAAGAGAGTTTCGGAGCCGTGGGCGGGGTGACGGAGAAGAACCGAATTCCGGCCGTGAAACTGGAGGCGCGCCAGACGCCGGCCATCCATTCGCGGAGGGACAAGACGGGCAGCCGGACGTTCGCGGGGCTGCCCGCCGGCGTCCGACGGAACACGGACTTTGCGCTCGAGACCTTTCTCACGGCCTGGACGGATCCGGCCTTTCCACCGTGCCATGGTCCGCTGTTTCAAGCGGCGATGGGCGGAACGCCGAAAGTGTTCGCAGGGGCGGTGGTGCAATTCGCAAGCGGGACGCAGCTGACGTTCGGCTCCGCGCACGGATTGACGCCGGGCCAGGCGGTGACGTTCGGCGGGGAGATGCGGTTTGTGGTCGCGGTGAGCGGACCGCAGGATTGCACGATCAACGCGCCTTTCAGCGCGGTGCTTTCGGGCGCGACGCTCGGTCCGACGGTCACTTACACATTGGCGACGGGGCTGCCGAGCGCGAGCATTTTCGACTATTGGGATCCGGAGACGGCGGTGCAGCGGGTGCTGAGCGGCGCGGCGGTCGATCGGATGCGCATCCGGGTGAACGGCGATTTCCATGAATTCCGCTTTTCGGGTCCGGCGCGGGATTTGTTGGATAGCGCCAGCTTCACGGCCGGCGAAGGAGCGCTGACGCAGTTTCCGGTGGAACCGGCGCAGGTGGGTTTCGACTACACGATCGTGCCGGGTCATATCGGACAAGTGTGGATCGGAACGGGTCCGACGCAGTTCTACTCCCTGACGTCGGCGGAGATCGAGCTGAAGAACAACATCGAGACGCGGAACCGCGAATTCGGAACGGATCTTCCGCGGTGCCTATCGGCGGGCGACCGGGAAGTGACGGTGAACTTCAGCCTGTTCGAGCAGCAGGACGCGGCGACCCGGGAACTGTACCAGGCGGCACGGCAGCGTTCGCCGCTGCCGGTGATGTTTCAGCTTGGCCAGCAGGCAGGTCAGCTTTTCGGAGTGCACATGAACGGCGTGATTCCGGAGGTGCCGGAGTATGACGACACGGATTCGCGACTGGAGTGGAAGTTCCGCGGAAGCAGGGCGCAAGGATTCCTCAATGACGAACTCTACGTCGCTTTTGGGTGAGGGGCTTTCGGGTGAGGTGCCCTTGGCTGAACGAGCGTGGGAGAGCGAGTTAGAGAGCGCTTCCGTGACGTTCGACGGAGTGCGGTTCCGGATTGCGCGGATGTCGTTTGCGCGGCGGCTGGCGTTGGCGCGGCGGATCCGGGACCTGGCGCAGAGGGCTGAGTTTCTGGCGGCGGGCGAGACCGCCGTGGAGCGCCTCGAGTCGGCGGTGCTGTCGAACGAGATTGACGGCGTGTACGCG
>JBDTTK010000139.1:0-8320 GCA_039930685.1 Bryobacteraceae bacterium
GCAGCAGTTCCATGGCAGTGCGTATGAGTATCTGCGCAACACGGCGTTCAACGCCAACACCTGGACGCGCAACCATACCATCGGACCGGACTTCCTGGGATTCAACAAAGTTCCCGCGTTCCATTACAACCAGTTCGGCTTTAACGTCGGCGGTCCGTTCTACATCCCGGGCAAGTTCAATCAGGACAAGAACAAGATCTTCTGGTATTACGGCCAGGAATGGGTGCGGTATCGCTTCCTCGACACCAGTTCGCAGGCTGTGCCGTCCGACCTCATGCGCACGGGTAACTTCAGCGAACTACTGAGCCCGACCAACATCTACTACGGAAAAGTTGTTCAGTTGAAGGATCCGACCACAGGCGCTCCGTACGCCGGGAATATCATCCCGAAGGGACAGCTCAGCGCGAGCGGCCTGGGTATCTTGAATGCCTGGCCGAAAGCGAATCTGGCTGCGCCGATCAACGGCAACCAACTGTGGTACGCGGCTCTTCCGCATCCTCAGGATCAGCGCAAAGACACGTTGGCGGTGGACTTCAATTTCACCGACAGACAGCGCATGCAGTTCCGCCGCAACAACTTCTCGTTCAAGGAATACCAGCCACTCGATGGCGGTACGCCGTTTACGCCGAAGTTCTTTAACCGGCCGAACCAGACGAATTCGCTGAACCACGTCTGGACCATCTCGCCGAACAAGGTCAACGAAATTACGGCCACGGTGAGCTTGGACGACGTGTACATTCCGGTCGACTCCGTCAACTTCCTGGATCGCACGAAGGTGGGCATCAACTACCCGTACATCTTCCCGAACGGAAAGCTGATCCCGACGCGCATCCCGACGGTCAACGTGCAGCAGTTCTCCGGCCTGAACGGCGGACCGTATCCGTCGCACTCGGCGGGTCCGATCTACACGCTCTCGGATAGCTTCACCTGGATCCGGGGCAACCATACGATGAAGTTCGGATTCGCGTTTGAGCGCTCGGGCGAGAATGACAACGACGAAATCAACGTCAGCGCCTGCCCGACTTGCACGAACAATCAGAACGGACAGTTTTCGTTCACGGACACGCGTTCCGGCCGTCCGACATCGGGCGCCGCGATCGGCAACATTGCGCTCGGCATCTTCGACACCTACTCGGAGCTTGGCCAGCGCGCTTACACGATTTTCCGGGGCAACATGTATGAAGGATTCGCCCAGGATTCGTGGAAGGTCAGCCAGAAGCTGCACATCGATTTTGGTGTTCGATACACGGTCATCACGCCGTTTAACGCCCTGTGGGGTAACATCAGCGTGTTCGATCGCGCCTCCTACGATCCAGCCAAGGCCGTGAAGATCGACACGGTAACAGGCGCTGTCATCGCCGGTTCGGGCGATCCGTACAACGGTCTGGTCATTCCCGGGCTGACCAAGTGGCCGGATTCGGCGATCGGCCGTTTCCCGGAATCCACCTCAGGCCAGTTTGACTTCCTGTTCCGCGGTGGAAAGTACAACCGCGGATATTCGGACACCCACTACAATCAGTGGCAGCCACGAGCCGGTATCGCATACCAGCTCACGCCGCGGATCGTCCTGCGCGCTGGTGGCGGACGCTACTTCACGAAGCTCGGCGTCAGCGACTCCGTGTTCCTCGGCGGTAATCCGCCGTTCCAGCCGACTGCCAACGTCTCGTTCGGAAACGTCGACAACCCGGGCGGCACCTCCGCCAACTCACCTCCCTTGACGGTGACCACGCAGAGCCAGTCGTTCAAGAATCCGGAAGCCTGGAACTGGAACTTCACGCTTGAGGGCCAGCTCTTCTGGAAGTCGTATGCGAGCGTCGCGTACGTCGGACGTCGCAGCCTGCACCAGCAGCGCGAAGCCGACATCAACCAGCCGACGACTGCTACCGTCCTGGCGAATCCGGGCGTCAACCTGGATGCGCTGCGGCCGTACAAGGGCTACAACTCGATTCGCGAAACCGACAACGTCGCCAGCAGCCGGTACAACTCGTTCCAATTCAGTTGGAACCGCCGCTTCTCGTCGTCGAAGACAGGCGCCTTCGCTTTCGGTGTCGCCTACACCTTCTCGAAGAGCACGGATGACGGTTCGGCCCAGCGCGACATCATCCCGAACACCTACGATGCTCATGGATTTTACGGATTGTCGGACTTCGACGTCACGCACATCCTGACGATCAACTACCTCTATGAGCTGCCGTTCTTCCGCAATCAGTCCTCGATGAGCGGGAAACTGCTCGGCGGATGGCAGATCAGCGGTATCTCGCAGTTCCAGACTGGAACGACGTGCGGTGTCGCGGTAGGATCCGATTACGCGGGCGTTGGCCAGGATGGCAGCTTTAATTGCGGCGGCCAGCTCTGGATCAAGAACGGCGATTCGTCGATCATCGGCGACATCGCGCTGAACGGACAGTCCGATCAGAAGTACTGGTTCCAGACGAAGGATTCCAGCGGCAACCTCCTGTGGAGCCAGCCCGCGAAGGGAACCTTTGCCAATCAGCAGTTCGCCCGTAACGCCCTGCACAACCCCGGTTTCCAGAACTGGAACATCGGATTGTTCAAGAAGTTCGCGGTGAACGAGACCGTCGGATTCCAGTTCCGCGCGGAGGCGTTCAACGCCTTCAACCATCCGAACTGGAACGGCGCCAGCTTCAACCCGACCAACCTGAATACGTTCGGGAAGATCACGGGCAAGAACAACGACGTGCGGAACCTGCAGCTTTCACTGCGGTTCTACTTCTAAAAAGAGCGTCGCGTTAGCATGAAGGGGCAGGCGAAAGCCTGCCCCTTTTTCATTTGCATGCAGATCAGAAAGACAAAGCAGAGGACGGCGATCCGCGACGCCTTCGAGCGCGCGGGGCGGCCGCTCGCTGCCGAAGAGGTCCTCAGCGAGGCGGGGAAGGAAGCCGCCGGACTCGGCCTGGCGACCGTCTATCGCGGCGTAAAGGCGCTCGTCGAAGAGGGCTGGCTGGTGGCGGTAGAACTGCCGGGCGAGCCTCCGCGGTATGAACGCTCCGACAAGGCGCATCATCATCACTTCCACTGTCGGGGTTGCGGCAAGATGTTTGAGGTCGAGGGGTGCCCGCCGAATCTGGACCGGCTGGTGCCTTCCGGGTTCCGGCTGACTGGCCACGAGATCCTCATGTACGGCGATTGCGCGGCGTGCCTGAAGCGGAAGCGGCGCTAGGCCCTGACTAGACTTTCTGCGTCTTCCACTTACCGCGCCGGAATGCGATGACTCCGCACAAGGCGAGCGCGGACTCCGCGATCGGAATCGCCCAGAAGACGCCGGAGATGCCCATGGTGCTCCAGAAAGCGAGCCCGTAGGCGAGCGGGATCTGGAACATCCAGTAGCAGAAGAAATTGATGATGGTCGGCGTCAGGGTGTCGCCCGCGCCATTGAAGGACTGCACCATCACCATGCCCCAACCATAGAAGGCATAGCCGACGGCCATGATCCGGAGGCAGCTAACGCCGTAGCGCAGAACATCGGCGTCCTGGGTGAAGAGCCCGAGGATAAACGGCGCAAAGATCAGAAACGCGACGCCCACACTGCCGAGAAAGGCCATGTTGTACAGGCCCGCGCGCCACACGGACGCTTCAGCGCGGTCCGGCTTGCCGGCGCCGAGGTTTTGGCCGACCAGCGTGGCGGCGGCGTTGCTCAAGCCCCACGAAGGCAGGATCGCGAAGATGACGATCCGGATGGCGACCGTATATCCGGCAATCGCCGCGCTGCCAAAGCTCGCGGCCATCCGGACCATCGCCATCCAACTCGCGACGGCAATGAAATATTGGAACATCGCCGAAAGCGACATGCGCAGTAGTCGCCCCATCACTTCGGGAACGATCGACACATGCCGGCGCTGCAGCCGGAGGTGGCCGCTTCCCTGATACAAGCGCCAAAGTCCATAGAGCACGCCGGTGCCGCGTCCGATCGTAGTTCCAATGCCGGAGCCGGTGACGCCCAAAGCAGGAAAGGGTCCCCAGCCGAAGATCAAACAGGGATTGAGCAGGATGTTGATGCTGTTCGCGATGATCAGGACGCGCATGGCGATGGCGGCGTCGCCGGCGCCACGAAAGCTGGCGTTGATCAGGAACAGCATGAAGACGGTAAAGCTCCCGCCGAGGATCGCGCGCGTGTAGCCGGTTCCGGTTCGGACGATGGAATCAGACGCGCCCATCAGCCGCAGGATGTCGTGTGCGAAGAGGAAGCCGAGCAGGCCGATGATGGCGGCGATGACGGTCCCGAGCGCGAGCGACTGTACGGAGGCGATGGCGGCGCCTTCGGGGTCCTTTTCGCCGATGCGGCGGGCGACCATTGCGGTTGTGGCGATGGCAAGTCCCATGGCGATGGCGAACATCAGCGTCATGACGGACTCGGTGAGTCCGACGGAGGCGACCGCGTCCGAGCCGAGTTTCGCCACGAAGAAGACGTCGACGACGGCGAAGAGCGATTCCATGGACATTTCAAGGACCATGGGGATGGCCAGCAGAAAGATGGCGCGTCCGATGGGACCTTCGGTGTAGTCGCGGTGCGAGCCGGCGAGGGACTCCTTTACAGAGGTCCACAGAGACAATTCGGGCGTCGAAGATGTTGCCGGCGAAGACATGGAGAAGCGCGAGGGTTGCTTCCAGTGTACGCCCCGGGCGCCGGCCGGATTGACTTCCCGCGTGCAGGGCTGCAAACTGGAAGGCACGGGGCGCGGTAGCCAAGTTGGTAAGGCAGAGGTCTGCAAAACCTCCATCACCGGTTCAAATCCGGTTCGCGCCTCCATTCCCGCGGTATTCTCTTTTCAAGACAGGTCGTTTCAGGCACTACGTCTCTAGACAAGACACCGGCGCGGTAGCCAAGTGGTAAGGCAGAGGTCTGCAAAACCTTTACTCGGGGGTTCGATTCCCCCCCGCGCCTCCATTCCCTGCCAGCAGCGGCCACGCTACCATCGTTAGAGTTGTCCTCCACCGACCTCCATCAGTTGCTGAAACGCTACTGGGGCTACTCCGAGTTCCGCGCGCGGCAGCAGTCCATTATCGAAAGCATTATTGCCGGACGCGACGCAGCGGTCATCATGCCGACCGGCGGCGGGAAGAGCCTCTGCTATCAGCTTCCGGCGGTAGCGATGGGCGGCACGTGCGTCGTGGTGAGCCCGCTGATCGCGCTGATGCAGGATCAGGCCCGGCAGCTTCAGGAGAACGGCATTCCGGCGGCGTTTCTCAACAGCACTCTCGATGGGCGCGAGCAATCTGCTGTCCGGCGCGACGCGGAGAGCGGTAAGCTGCGGCTGCTCTATCTATCGCCCGAACGGCTCGTACGCGAGGATATGGCCGCGTGGCTGCGGCGCGTTCCGATCAGCTTTTTTGCGATCGACGAGGCGCACTGCATCTCTGAATGGGGCCACGAATTCCGGCCGGAATACCGGCAGCTCAAGATGCTGCGCGACGTGTTTCCGGATCAGCCGATCGCCGCGTTCACCGCGAGCGCGACATCGACCGTGCGGCACGATATTGTACGGCAGTTGGGATTGCGCGATCCGGCGAAGTTCGTGGCGAGCTTTCATCGGCCGAATCTGCGGTATGTGGTCCGGCAATGCAAAGGCGATCAGCAGGCGGCGATGCTGCGGTCGGCGATCGAGTGGTACGACGAAGGCAGCGTGATCGTCTACGCGCCGACGATCAAGTCTGTCGAAGCCACGACCGCCATCTTGCAGAAGCGCGGCGTCGGCGTGGTTGCCTATCACGGTCAAATGAAAAGCGACGACCGCCGCCGTAACCAGGAGATCTGGATGACGGGCGAGAAGCGCGTACTGGTCGGCACGCTCGCGTTCGGACTGGGGATCAACAAGCCGGACGTGCGCGCCGTGATTCATTTGTCGCTGCCGAAGTCGCTGGAGCAGTACTACCAGGAAGCGGGACGCGCGGGGCGTGATGGTGATCCGGCGGATTGCGTGCTGCTGTGGCAATCGCAGGACGTCGGACTGCTGACGTACTTCGTGGATCAGATTGAGGACGCCGCCGAGAAGCAGCGCGCGTGGCAGCGCTATCACGTGATGCGCCGATTCGTCGAATCGGACACTTGCAGGCACCGGCAAATCTGCGCGCACTTTGGAGAACAGGCCAAGTGGGAAACATGCGCCGCCTGCGATGCGTGCGGATACGCCCTCGAATGGGTGACCGAGGCGCACTCGGCTCCCGTCGCGAAGCCTCGCAGGAAGGTGCGGGACACGACACCTGTGGATTCCGCCGTCCGCACGAGGCTCCGTGAATGGAGGAGCACCTTGGCGAAGTCCATGAAGGTGCCGGCGTTCATCATTCTTCCTGATACGACGCTGGACGCCATCGCGCGGGACTTGCCAAGGAACCTAGAGGAGTTGCTGGAAGTCCCGGGAATCGGCGAGCGGAAGGCGCAACGGTTTGGCGCGGCGATTCTGGAGCAGGTCGGCAGGCGATAGAATCGCGCCTGTTGTACTGTGAAATTCGCGTCCTATCCACCAACATGACTGAACATCGCGTACGCGCCGTCAACACGGCGGCCACTTCGGAGAACAAGATTCACGACAACGAGGTCGCGGCCAGATATGGATTTCGCGGCGGCCTGGTTCCGGGCGTCACGGTGTACGGCTACATGACCGCGCCGGTGCTGGAACGATTGGGGCCCGAATGGCTTGAGCGCGGCACGATGGAGGCGCGGTTTCTCCAGCCGTTTTACGAAGACGAACTGGTGATTTCGCAATTCGACGGTGCGAAGGTGACTGCGCGAAAGGAAGACGGAACGGAATGCGGAGTGGGCTCGGCGGCGCTGGCGGACGACGCGTTCGTATTCGATCCGGTCGAAGAAGCGTCGCTCCCTGAAAGCAGGCCGCAGGCGGTCGAATCGGAATTGGAGCGCGGCAGGGTGCTGGGTACGATTCGCGCGACTGCTCCGGATTCGGTCACTCCGGAATATCTGCTGGCGCTTTCGAACGAGATCTTCGTGAAGAACTTCGTGCTTGGGCCTTGGATTCATACGGGGAGCGACGTGCGGAATCTACGGCGCGTGAACCCCGGCGAACAGATCGAAGTCCGGGCGCGGGTCGCGGACCGCTTCGAGCGCAAGGGGCATCAATTGGTGACGCTCGACGTCGCGGTTCTTGCCGACGGCGTGCCCGCGCAGGCGGTTCGGCACACGGCGATCTATCGTCTCCGGGCCGACTAAGCCTTCCGGATGTCAGACCGCCAACGCATCTTCGGCATCACGTGGCTGAGTTACTTCGGCTTTTATCTTTGCCGAAAGAACTTCAGCGTCATCATGCCGCTGCTGCGGGATGATCTGCATCTTTCGCCGGTCGACCTGGCGAACGCTATTTTTGCGTTCAGCCTCGCTTACGCAATCGGGCAGTTCGTGATGGGCGATCTGGCGGATCGCGCCGGCGGACGCCTGGTGGTGGGGCTTGGGATGCTCGCGTCCGCCGCTGTCACGATGCTCCTGGGATTCAGCAGTACACTCGCCGCGATTCTAATCCTGCAAGGCTTCAATGGCTTGGCCCAGGCATCCGGTTGGCCAGGCCTCATCAAGATGATGTCGGAGTGGTTCCCGTCCGCGCGGCGCGGCACGGTGATGGCGTGGTGGAGCACCAACTACGTTTTCGGGGGATTTCTCGCGACCGTGTTCGCGACGTTCTGCGCCACGGGCCCTTATTTCGCGGACCTTGGATGGCGGCGGGCAGCGTGGACGCCGTCGGCGGCGTTGGCGGGGCTGGGCATCGCGTTCCTGCTGTTGGCCAAGAACCGTCCGGCAGGAACCGCGGCTCCGCATAGGACAGTCAGCCGCGACGCATGGGCGGAAGTGCTGCGGCATCCGGGCGTGCGGGCGATTGCGGGAGCGTGCTTCTTCCTGAAGGTGACCTATGGATTTCTCTTCTGGATTCCGCTCTACATGACAGAGCGGCTGGGCGCGTCCGCGGCGGAGGCCGGATACTCGGCGTCTATCTTTGAACTCGTCGGATTTGTTGGGGTGCTCTCGGCGGGCTACGCCTCGGACCATTGGTTCGGCGCACGGCGCGCTCCGGTGGCAATTGCGCTGTTGGCCAGCCTCGCGGCGGCCTGCATTGCGTATCCGGTGTTGAGCGCGTCCGGACGGATTCCGAATCTGATCGGACTCGCGCTGCTCGGGGCGTTTACGTTCGGACCGGATACGCTGATCGGGGGCGCCTCGATTCAGGACGCGGTTCCGAGCCGGATTGCGGCCACGGCGGCGGGCTTCGCCAACGGAATGGGCGCGGCGGGCCAACTGGTCGCGCCGTATGTCATCGCCGGTGTTTCGCAGCGGTTCGGCTGGACAGCGGTCTTCTAT
>JBDTTK010000140.1:0-8303 GCA_039930685.1 Bryobacteraceae bacterium
ACTTCGAGTCCGGCGCCGTGCTCGCTTTCGAGATAGGCGCGTTTGCCGTAGCCAACGCCGTGTTCGCCGGTGCATGTGCCGCCCATCTGGAGGGTGCGCTCAACCATTCTCCCGGACAGGCGCGCGGCCTCGGCGAATTCGGCGTCGTTCTTCGGATCGAGGATGTAGCAGAGATGAAAATTTCCGTCGCCGACGTGGCCGACCAGCGGAGCCGGAAACGCCGCGGAGGCGTGGTCTTCCTGCGACTCGAGAATGCAATCCGCCAAACGGGAAATGGGGACACAGACGTCGGTGGCCCAGCCCTTCGATCCGGGACGCGAGGCGAGCGCGGAGTAGAACGCGTGATGGCGGGCGTGCCAGAGGCGTTCGCGGTCGTCGAGCTTGGTCGCCCACTCGAAGCCGGCTCCGCCATGTTCCTGCGCGAGCGATTGGACGAGACCGGCCTGCTCGGCCACCTGCGCTTCCGATAGTCCGTGGAATTCGAAGAAGAGCGTGGGGAGTTTGGCGTAGTTGGTGCCGGCGTGGGCGTTCACGGCGGCGATGGAGGCTTCATCAAGCAGTTCGGCGCGTGCTACGCCGACGCCTAATTGGATCACTTCGATAACGGTTTCGATGGCGCCGCGAATGGTTTGAAATCCGCAGACCGCAGCGGAGACGGCTTCGGGGACGGGGTGCAGGCGCAAGGTGACGTCGGTGATGACGCCGAGCGTGCCTTCCGAGCCGACGAAGAGGCGCGTCAGGTCGTAGCCCGCCGAGGACTTGCGGGCGCGGGTTCCGGTCTTGATGACGGTGCCGTCGGCCAGGACGACGGTGAGCGCGAGAACGTTCTCGCGCATGGTTCCGTAGCGAACCGCTGTGGTCCCGGAGGCGCGCGTGGCGGCCATTCCACCGATGGTGGCATCCGCGCCGGGGTCGATGAAGAACATCAGGCCGGTGTTGGTAAGCGCTTTGTTGAGCTGGTTGCGGGTGACGCCGGCTTCCACGGTGACGTCGAGGTCCGCGACGCTGACGCGCGTGACTTTGTTCATTTCGCGCATGTCGATGGAGATTCCACCGTAGAGCGCGTTGACGTGCCCTTCCAGCGAGCTGCCCGCGCCAAAGGGAATGACGGGCAGTTGGTGGCGCTGGCTGACGCGGAGAATCGCGCTGACTTCCTCGACGCTCGCGGGGAAGCAAACGATGTCAGGCATGGCGGCGGCGTGATACGACTCGCCGTGGCTATGGTGTTCGCGCACGGCGTCGCCGGTTTGCGCGCGGGGGCCAAGGAGTGTTTGCAGTTCCTCGCAGGCTGCAGCGATTGACGGTTTGGCGATTTGCGCGTGCATGGTTCGTCTCCCAGGATAGGATGCTGGACCGTCGATTTCAGGGCCGTGGAGCTGGGAGGTCCGTGCCAGCGAGTCGCCTCCCCTACGGTCGGGGTTCTATCCCGGAGTGAGCGCGCGTCCCTGAGTTGAAGCGTGACTTACGGTCGCGCCTCGTCGAGATGATTCTGACTGCGCTGGTTCATGGATGGAGATCGATTACGATTTTGTGGACTTTGCCCTGGTAGACGAACGGGCTGGCGTATTCCTCGCTGACGGGCGTACCGCGGTCGGAGCCGACGTCGAGGCCTTCCGAGGTATTGAACGTAACGGGGACGGTTTGTTCGAGGCGACCTTTGCTCGCAGGACGCCCGTCAACGAACAAAGTGACGGTGGCGCCTTTCGCGGGTCCGCCACCGTCGTAGGCCATGTCGACTTTGATGGCGTGTTTGCCGGGGCTGAGCGCTCCCGGAGCGCGCAGGACCATGCGGTCGCGGGCGAAGAGGTTGTAGGCGTAAGTGAGTCCGCCGTTCTTCACGTAGAGAGCGAAGCCGCCAGTGAAGCCACCCATGGCGAAGATCGATCCGTCGTGCGCGTTGATGGCTTCGCTGGTGGTCGGCGGCGTGACTTCGATTTCGGCGGTGATCGAGTAACTGCGGTTCACGAGCGTCGGAACACCCATGCGCGGCATGGTGACGTCGGACGGGAAGTATTCGTAGACGGGACGCGTAAGGGTCGGCAGAGCGCGGCGCTGGATGCGATCGTCCAAAGGATAGACGTTGTACTTTTTCGCTTCGACTTCAAAGGCCGACTGCATTTCCTTGACCATGCTCGGGTATTTTGCGGCGAGATCGTCGGTTTCGTTGAAGTTTTGCGAGAGATTGTAGAGTTCCCACTTGTCGGAGTCGTAGGACGTTCCGGGGGCGTGGTAGGTGAGCGCTTTCCACCCGTCCTTGACGATGGCGCGGCGGCCGAGCATCTCGAAGTATTGGGTCGGGTGGCGGGTCTTCGCCTTGGCGTCGTCGAAGGTGTAAACCATACTGACGCCTTCAAAGGGCGCCTGCTTGTAGCCTTTGACGGCTTCAGGCGGCTTGATTCCGATGGCTTCGAGGAGAGTGGGGGCGAGGTCGGTCGCGTGGTGGAACTGCGTCCGGATGGCTCCTTTGTCCTTGATGCGCGCGGGCCAAGAGAGGATGAGCGGGTTGCGGGTGGCGCCTTCGTTCGAGGCGTCCTGTTTGTAGCGGCGGAACGGCGTGTTTCCGGCCATGGCCCAACCCATGGGGTAGTGCGTCGAGGAGAATTCGGTGCCGAGCTTGTCGAACCACTTCATGTTCTCTTCGGGAGTCGGGCGCGCGATCGGCGCATTAAAGAAGATGGTGTCGTTGTACATGCCATCGAACCCGCCTTCCTGGCTGGCTCCGTTGTCTCCCACGTTGACGATAATGAGGGTATTGTCGAGCACGCCTTTCTGTTCGAGAAAATGCACCATGCGGCCGATTTCAAAGTCCGTGTGCGAGCCCATGGCGGCGAAGACTTCGTTCATGCGGGCGAAGACTTTCTTCTCTAAGGGCGAAAGCGAGTCCCAGGACTTGATGCCGTCCTCGCGCGGAGGAAGTAGGACGTCGGCGGGCACGATGCCGAGTTGCTTCTGGCGGGCGAGCGTCTCTTCGCGGACCTTGTCCCATCCTTGATCAAACTTTCCTTTGTACTTGTCGCGCCACTCGGCGGGCGCCTGCAGGGGCGCGTGGGTCGCGCCGGACGCCCAGTAGAGGAAGAACGGCTTTTCGGGCCGGACCGAGAGATGGTCCTGGAGATAGTCGATGGCGCGGTCGGTAATGGCTTCGGTGAGGTGCTTGCCGTGGAGGTTGCCGTCAAGCGTGGTGTTGTCTTCGACGAGGTTGGGATGGTACTGATCCGTTTCGCCGCCGAGGAAGCCGAAGTAGTGTTCAAAGCCGCGGCCGAGCGGCCAGCGGTCGAAGGGTCCGGCCTTGGACATTTCGGCGGCCGGAGCCAGATGCCATTTGCCGACCGCGAAGGTGCTGTAGCCATGCATGAGAAGGATTTCGGAGATGAGCGCCTTCTCAAGAGGCATCATGCCGTTGTAACCGGGGTAACCGCCGGAGAATTCGCTAACCATGCCGAAGGCGACGGAGTGATGGTTGCGTCCGGAGAGGAGAGCGGCGCGCGTCGGCGAGCACAAGGCGGTGGTATGGAAGTTGGTGTAGCGGAGTCCGCTTTGCGCGAGGCGTTCGAGGCTGGGAGTTTGGACGGGTCCGCCGAAGGTGGAAGTATGTCCGAAGCCGACGTCGTCGAGCACGATCCAGAGGACGTTCGGCGCTCCTTTCGGAGCCTGGACGCGGGTGGGCCAAGCGGGCGTGGATTCGGCGACTGTTTTTCCGATTTTGCCCTGGAATTCCTGGGCCGGGAGGGCGAGCGCCGCGGAGAGAACGCAGCAAATCGAGGTTCGAAGGTTCAAGACGGGTGCCCTCCACGAGCGTCTCAAGAGGACGCCTGACGACTATACTGCCAAGTAGTGGGGCGTTACAAGGCTGTGTCGATCGCGGTGGTGTGGACGACGTGCGTTTTGGCATCGTCGTGCTCGAAGTCTGGTGCACCCGTTGTCCGCGAGGGCATGGTGCGGATCGCGGGCGGCACTTTCCAAATGGGGTGCGCGGACTGCGGAATGCCCGATGCGTTACCGGTGCATGCGGTGACGGTGGATGCGTTCCAGATCGATGCGACTCCGGTGACGAACGCGCAGTACGCGGAGTTCGTGCGGGCGACAAGCTATGTGACGGTCGCCGAGCGGAAGCCGACGGCCGGAGAGATGCCGGGTGTCTCCGCGGATAACCTTGTGGCGGGGTCGGCCGTCTTTACACCACCAGCGCGGGCGGTTCCGCTCGATGACATGCGGTACTGGTGGACCTATGTAGGCGGCGCGAACTGGCGGCATCCGGAGGGTCCGGGGAGCGATCTCAAGGGGCGCGACGATCATCCGGTCGTCCACATTGCGTACGAAGATGCGGAGGCTTATGCGAAGTGGGCGGACGGTAGGCTGCCGACGGAGGCGGAGTTCGAATTCGCGGCGCGAGGTGGTCTGGAGGGGAAGAAGTACGCCTGGGGCGATGAGATGACGGTAGCCGGCAAGCATGTGGCGAATACGTTCCAGGGAGCGTTTCCGCAGGGCAACACCGGCGAGGATGGATTCCGGGGCACGTCGCCGGTGAAGGTGTTTCCGCCGAATGGATATGGGCTCTACGATGTTTGCGGCAACGTCTGGCAGTGGACGTCGGACTGGTATCGGCCGGACACCTACGCCAGCAGCGCGGCGAAGAATCCGCGCGGGCCGGAGTCCAGTTCGGATCCGCAGGAGCCGGGAGTGGCGAAGCGAGTGCAGAGGGGCGGGTCGTATTTGTGCAGCGAGCATTTTTGCAGGCGGTATCTGGTGGGGAGCCGGGGTAAGGGCGAGGTGAAGAGCGCGGCGTCGAATTTGGGGTTCCGGATTGTGAGGAGTTTTTGAGGGGGCGCGAGATTGGCCTCGTTCTGCTGGTGGCGCTGCCCCTGTTGGCGCAGGGGCAAGTGGGGGCCGTCCGTATTGAAGTGAAGGATCCGGCCAGGGCGGCGGTTGAGGCATCCGTGAGGCTGACCCCTCTGGGAAGCGGAGTGGAGCAGACCTTCGCGACGGATGCGCAGGGTGTGCGTGTTTTCGACGGACTGCCATATGGGCGCTATCAGTTCCATGTGTCGAAATCCGGATTTGCCACGCAGACGTTCACATTGACGGTCCAGTCGGCGGAGCCCCTATCTCGGGTCGTCACGCTGACGATCGCGCCGCAGGCGTACCGGGCCGAAGTCGTAACGGCGACTCCCCTTCCCGGCGTGGAATTGGCGCGCGATGAAATTGCGAGTCCGGTGCAAACGGCGAACCAGCGCGACATCGAGGAGAGCGGCGCGGTGGTGTTGTCCGACTTGCTGCAGCGTCGGCTGAACGGGGTCCACATCAACGAGATTCAGGGAAATCCGTTTCAGCCGGATGTGAATTATCGCGGCTACACGGCGTCGCCGCTCCTCGGGACGCCGCAGGGCCTGTCGGTATACATGGACGGCGTCCGGCTGAACCAGCCATTCGGCGATGTGGTGAGTTGGGATCTGATTCCGCGCGTGGCGATCTCAGAAGTGACTTTGATGCCGGGATCGAACCCGTTGTTCGGCCTGAACACGCTGGGCGCGGCGCTGTCGGTGCAGACCAAGTCCGGCGGGATGAATGCCGGCACCTCACTTGAAATCGGCGGAGGTAGTTTCGGCCGCAAGACGGCCGAGCTCGAGCATGGCGGCGCCAATGCGAAGGGCCTGAGCTGGTATGGAGCCGCGAGCCTGTTCTTCGATGACGGCTGGCGCGAGGCCTCGTCGTCGAACGTCCGGCAGTTCTTCGGAAAGCTTGGGTGGCAACGTGGCGCGACCTCGCTTGGGCTGACGGTAGCGTACGCCAACAATGCGCTGACCGGCAACGGCCTGCAGGAGCCGCGGTTTCTCGCGCGCGACTACGCGAGCATCTACACGAAGCCCGACATCACGGCGAACCGGTCGCCGCTGCTGAATTTCAGTGTCCGACGCGCGATCGGCAATACGGTGTCGGTTTCGGGCAACGTGTATTACCGCTACATCGGCACACGGACGCTGAATGGCGACCTCAACGAGGCCGCGCTCGATCAATCGGTGTATCAGCCCAACGCGGCCGAGCGCGCGGCGTTGACGGCAGCAGGCTATTCCGGCTTTCCAGTGAGCAGTGCGACGGCGGCGAATACTCCGTTCCCTTTCTGGCGTTGTATTGCGCAGGTTCTGCTCGCCGACGAGCCTGGCGAGAAGTGCAACGGGCTGCTCAACCGGACGCAGTCGCAGCAGCACAACTACGGCGCGTCCGGCCAGTTGACGTGGTTCGGCGCGCTGGGATCCCATCGAAATCAATTTACGGTGGGCGCCGCCTATGACCGCAGCAACGTCGGATTCGCCCAATCGACGCAGTTGGGTTACCTCAATCCGGATCGCGGCATCACCGCGGTGAACGCGTTTGCGGATGGCGTCACCGGGGGCAACGTCGACGGCGAACCGTTCGATACGCGCGCGGATTTGCACGGGCGCATCCAAACCTCCAGCGTCTACGCTACCGACACGTTTTCGGTGGGCAACGCGTTGCACGTTACGGTTTCGGGACGATTTAACCGGACGTCGATCGTCAATCGCGACCGCATTACTCCGTTGGGAGAGCCCGGTTCGCTGGACGGCAGCCATTCCTTCGCGCGGTTCAATCCGGCGGCGGGGGCGACGTACGCGATCTCGCCGCTCTTTCAATTCTATGGAAGCTACGGCGAAGGGAGCCGCGCTCCGACGTCCATCGAATTGGGCTGCGCAGATCCGAATTTGCCGTGCAAGTTGCCGAACGCCCTGGCCGGCGATCCTCCCCTGCAGCAGGTGGTGACGCGGACCTGGGAGGCGGGCGTACGGGGCGGGTCAGAGAGCCGCATGGGCTGGAGCGCAGGGTGGTTCCGCGCAGACAATCGGGATGACTTGTTGTTCGTCGCGTCACCGCAATCGGGCTTCGGGTATTTCAGAAACTTCGGCAAGACCCGCAGGCAGGGGCTCGAAGTGGATTTGAGCGGAAAGGTCCGCAAGTTGACGATCGGAGGCGGGTACACCTTTCTCGATGCGACGTATCAGAGTCCGGAGTCGGTGAATGGGTCGAGCAACAGTTCGAGCGACGCGGCCGCGGCGGGACTGGACGGCGTAATCCATATTCAGCAAGGCGCGCAGATTCCACTGATTCCGAAGCATATGCTGAAGGCGTATGCGGATCTGCAAGCGACGTCGAAACTCTCGATCGATCTGGGGATGACAGCGTTTTCGAGTTCCATCGCGCGCGGCAACGAGAACAATCAACATCAGGCGGACGGCGTGTACTATTTGAGTCCGGGAATTTCACCGGGCTACGCGGTGGTGAATCTCGGCGGGCGCTATCAATTGCATAGGCGGATTCAGTTGGTGGCCCAGGTGAACAACTTGCTCGACCGCCAGTATTATTCGGCGGCGCAGCTTGGTCCAACGGGATTTGCGGACAACGGTACGTTCATCGCGCGCCCGTTCGCGAGCGTGGGCGGAGAGTTTCCGGTGCGGCATACGACGTTCTTTGCGCCGGGGGCTCCGAGGGGCGCGTGGGTCGGAGTGCGTTTCAAGTTCTGAACCCGCAGGGCGAATGAGAAGGCTGCTTTGACAGACTAGGCACCAGTGCCTAATGGAAGATCTCGTGCTCGGCAATCGAGCCACACTTTGAGCGCGACCTGACTGGCCGGTGTGAAAAAGGGCGGATCACGAACCGCGCGGTCCGTGCGACCGAGGAGCGCGACCTTACGGTCGCGCCTCAAGTAAGGTTCGATTCGCCAACCCGTGCTTTAGCTCTGCGATGCGGTTAGCGATTGGTCCAGATCCCAGAGGATGTCCTCGATATCTTCGAGGCCGACGGATAGGCGGATGAGATCCGGAGTGACGCCGGCAGCTTCCTGCTCCTCGCGGCTCAACTGCTGGTGCGTCGTGGACGATGGATGAATGACGAGGCTGCGGGCGTCGCCGACGTTTGCGAGGTGGCTGAATAGCTTGAGGCCGTCGATGAACTTCTTGCCGGCTTCGTACCCGCCTTTGATGCCGAAGGCGAAGACCGCTCCGCCGCCTTTTGGCGTGTATTTCTGCGCGAGCTTGTAATACGGGCTCGCCGGCAGAGACGGGTATTTCACCCAGTTGACGAGCTTGTGCTTTTCCAGGTGCTGGGCGGTGGCGAGGGCGTTCGCGAGATGGCGATCCATGCGCATGCCGAGGGTTTCGATGCCCTGGATGAACTGGAAGGCATTGAAGGGGCTCATGCAGGGTCCGAGATCGCGAAGGGCTTCGACACGGCAGCGGATGATGAACGCGATCGGTCCGAGCGCGGCGCTGAAATTCAGGCCGTGGTACGCG
>JBDTTK010000141.1:0-8286 GCA_039930685.1 Bryobacteraceae bacterium
TCGCCGGCATGCTGGCCCTGCCCCTGGCCGGAAAGGCTGCGTGGATCGCAGCTGCGATCATCCTGACGTTCACCGTGGTGCAGTCGATGGGCCTGCGGGAAGGCGCCTTGGTCCAGCAGGCGACCAGCACGTTTGTATGTCTGGCGTTCGCGTTTCTGGTCGGAGCCTGCCTGTGGTCGAGCGGCGCCGGGCACTTGATGGAAACCGCGAGGCGTCCCGCTCCGGTGTCGCTGTTCGGCGCGCTGATCCTGGCGATGCAGTCCGTGTTCGTGACCTACGACGGCTGGTACATGCCGACGTACTTCGTTGAAGAGGACCGCGATCCGGCGCGGAACCTGCCGCGCCAGATGCGGTTAGGCGTTCTACTGATTGCCGCCATCTATCTGCTCGTCAATATCGCGTTGCTTGTGGTGCTCCCATTTGATGAACTCGCCGGATCGGAGTTGCCGGTAGCCGCGGCAATGAAGCACTTGTTCGGCGCCGGCGGCGGAACACTGCTGACACTCCTCCTGCTGGCCGCAGTGCTTCCGTTGGTGAACGCGGCGACGCTCAGTTCGACGCGCATCCTGTTCGGGCTGAGCCGCGACATCCTCCGCTGGACTCCGGGTCAGCGCGTCACACAGTCCGGTACGCCGATTGTTGCGTTGTGGGTGAGCACGGCCGCGTCGCTGTTGTTTCTGCTGAGCGGAACCTACGAGCGGCTGTTGGGAATTGCCGGATTGTTCTATGTCGCGATGTACTGCGCGACTTTCGTCTCGCTGTTTCTAATGCGCATCCGCGAGCCGGATGCGCCGCGGCCGTACCGCGTCCCGCTCTATCCCTGGACTCCGGCATTTGTCCTGGTCTGCGGAATGGTGTACCTGGCGGGTGTCCTCAGAGAGGATCCGCTGAACAGCGGACTCGCGTTACTTTTGATCGCAGCGGCAATGCCTGCGTATCTCGCGGTCCGGCGGCTGCAGGCGTAGAGCGAATCGACTCCGCGAGAAGTCGTTCCGCCCACCTTAAACCCTTCGCGTTGGAGTTGAAGTACTCTCGCAGCCAACTGAGTCTGTTGGCGTAAAAAGATCGTGCCGGTATCGATTGCGATATCCTATGCATCCGTCGTGCAAGCGGGAGCGCGCTGACACCAGCCTTCGGGTGTTGAGAAGTCCGTTCGCGGAAACCAGGATCCGCCTCTCCGTAAGTACCCAGGCCGCGTCGCCTATAGACCATACCGAACGGAGCCGCATGCCGGCTTCCGCGGAAATCTACTACCATGGCCGCCAGGCGCCCAACCGACGACACAATTTCGATGAACACAACGACTCAGATTCGAGTGCTGAGCGTCGATGACCACCCGCTCCTCCGCGAAGGCATCGCCGCCATCATTCGCAGTCAACCCGACTTACAGTTGGTAGCCCAGGCAGCCACCGGCGCCGAGGCGATTCAGCGGTTCCGCGAGCACCGGCCCGACGTCACCCTCATGGACCTTCGTCTGCCTGATCTCAACGGCATCGACGTGATGATCGCCATCCGCGCGGAGTTTGCCGACGCCCGCGTCATCATGCTGACCACCTTCGAGGGCGACGTCGAGATTCAGCGGGCCCTCGAAGCCGGAGCGCGCGCCTACGTCCTCAAGAACACGCCGCCCAGCGAACTGGTCGAGATCATTCGCCAGGTTCACGCGGGCAAAAAGCGTATTCCGGCGGCCGTTGCGGCTCAAATCGCCGAACACCTGAGCGACGAGGCGCTGACCCCCCGCGAGGTCGAGGTTCTTCGACGCGTTGCGGACGGAAACCGGAATCGCGAAATTGGAGCGATCCTATTTATCTCCGAAGAGACCGTGAAGGTTCACGTCAAGCACATCATGGAAAAGCTGGGTGCAAAGGATCGTACCCAGGCCATCGCTATTGCCGTCCGGCGCGGAATCATTCAGTTATGACGGTGTCCTATGCCCCCCCGGCGTCGTCATCCCGCTACCGCGGTCCGACCGGCGCGGTAGATGCCCATGCCTCCCCCATTTGGGTTATTCGCAGGGAGCCCGAGCGAGGTAAACCAAAATCCTGCGATGTCGGGATGTAGTTCCGCCGCGTATGCCGCAGACTCTCAATGGATGCTGAGTCTAGTTGAGAAGCCGGAGAAATGAATTGAACCGTTTGAAGGACAAGGTTGCCGTCGTCACCGGAGCTTCTAAGGGATCTGGGGGCGCGGTATTTCGCCGGTGAGGGAGCCTGAGGCAGTCGCCGCATCCGCCTGAAATTCGGACCAGCTGATCGCTGGCCCAATCGTCAACCACGTAAGCAACGAAAGGAAAACATCATGCTCCTAGGTGCGTTCACTCTATTTCACGTCGTACTGAGCCTCATCGGAATCGGCACCGGCCTCGTGGTCGCGTATGGCCTGCTTCAGTCCCAGCGCATGGAGGGCTGGACCTCCTGGTTCCTCTGGACCACCGTCGCCACCAGCGTCACGGGCTTCATGTTTCCCGTCGATCACATCACGCCGGGCCACATTCTCGGCGTGTTGTCCCTGATCCTGCTCACCTTCGCGATCCTCGCGCGCAACAAATACAAACTGGCCGGCCGCTGGCTTCGGACCTACGTGATCACGTCCATGATCGCGCTCTACTTCAACGTCTTCGTCCTCATTGTGCAGTTGTTCCAAAAAGCCCCGTTGCTTAAGGAACTGGCTCCGACTCAGACGGAAGCGCCGTTCGCCGTTGCCCAACTCGTGGCGTTGCTGGTCTTCGCCGCGCTCATTATTCGGGCTGCGATGAAGTTCCACGTGGATCCGCCGCGAACCGTCTAGAAAGGAACACAAATGAGCACCACGATCGCTTCACTGACGGCGGCGTCGGGTCCGCTGGCAGCCGGAACAGCCGCACCCGATTTCCGTCTGCCCAGCACCCCGGATCAATTGGTCTCGCTGAGCGAATTTCTCGGACGGCCCGTGATCCTTGTCTTCTACCCCTCGGACTGGAGTCCGGTTTGTGGCGATCAGACCACCCTTTACAACGAACTCCTTCCCGAATTTCACCGCTTTCAGGCGGAAATGCTGGGCATCTCCGTCGATGGAGCCTGGTGTCATCTCGCCTTCGCCCACGATCGCAAGCTGAAGTTCCCGCTGCTGGCGGACTTTGAACCTAAGGGCTCCGTCGCGCGCGCATACGGCGTGTACCGCTCGCGCGAGGGCGTCTCGGAACGTGCCCTTTTTGTGATCGACTCCGCTGGGATCATCCGTTGGAGTTATGTCTCACCGATCGGAATCAACCCGGGGGCGGATGGCATCCTGTCCGCTCTCGAAGCCCTTTCGCCCGTTGGCGAAACCAAGGAATGAGAGCAACCATGAAGTCCGCTGGACCTTCCCTGACTCTGCCTGTTTCGGACCGGGACCACATTCTCGGCCCGGCAAACGCTGAAATTACACTCGTCGAGTACGGCGATTTTGAATGCCCTCACTGTGGCCGCGCGTATCCGGTTGTCGAAGAACTCCGCGAGTTGCTCGGAAACAGAATGCGATTCGTGTACCGCCATTTTCCCCTCACCGAAGCCCACGAGCACGCCGAAATGGCCGCCGAAGCGGCCGAGGCGGCCGGGGAGCAGAACCGGTTCTGGGAGATGCATCGCGCTCTTTTCACGCACCAGGACTCGCTCGATAGAACCCACCTCGCGAGGTACGCGCTCAGTATCGGCCTCGATACCGCACGCTTCGCCCATGCCATCTCCGAGCGGGCGTTCGCCAAGCGCATCCGCGAGGACTTCATGAGCGGAGTCCGCAGCGGCGTGAACGGAACGCCGACCTTCTTTATCAATGGCCTGCGCTATGACGGTCCGGCGGAACTCCGTTTCATGGCGGATGCCATCGAGCAGGTTCTTGGCGCGCGCGTCTCGTAAGACGGGGTCTGTCCCCTCCCCCGCGTCGCGGTTTACGGGCTAAGGAAATCCGCTCGAATTGGACGTGCTTCGCGTCTATTCCGCGTGCGAGTAGGGATAAGAATGCTTGCCACCCCAGCGGACTTCCTTACCCGTCTATAGTACTGAAAGCCCTCTTGCTCTATCCGTGTAAGCGCTTACCGCAAATAGATTTAGCCGCAGACTACAGAGAAGGTTCCGGCGGGCCGATTCATAGGAAAGGACACCATGAAGCGGAATCTCGTACCCTTGCTCGGCATCGCCTTTGTAGTGGCAGTCGCTTCTACAGGTATCTTTTACGGCCTCTTTGTGGGGAAGCTGAAAAGCTCGCCGCCCGTGCCGGTGAACAACCTCGTAGTCGCGGCCCGTGCCATCAAGCCCGGAACGGTCTTGGCCGCGGCCGATCTGAAGACGACGCCGTGGGCCGCCGAACGGCTTCCTTACGGCACATTTGGGGAACCGGAGAAACTCATCGGCAGCACGGCCCTTGGACCGATTGCTGAGAACGAACCGGTGATCGAAGAGCGCTTGTCGGCTCGCGAAGGGCGTTCGGGCGGTCCCACCTCGGTTCCTTCCGGCCTGCGCGCCGTTTCGGTCCACGTAAGCGACTCGACCGGCGTGCTTGCGTTATTGCGTCCAGGCCACAAAGTCGACGTCCAGGTCGTCACTGCGAAGGCCACGGACCCGGAGGCACGCACCATCGCCCAGGACCTAACGGTCGTTTCGGTGAACCTCACTCCGGAACCGCTGGCGCAAGGCTTCACCGCACCGGTTGTCACGCTCCTCGCGAATCCGGCGGAAGTGGATGTTCTCGCGCTCGCGGACGCCGCCGCCCGGGTTCGGCTGACGTTGCGGAACTCATTGGATAACGAGAAGACGCGATTCGGCCAACTGGGCCTCAACGGATTGCTGCGGGGCGCGGCGCCGAGTCATTCCTCCGTTGGATCGGTTTCGGCTCCGGCTGCGGCCAAGCGGCCCGTTCTGACGGGCGCTGGATTGCCTTCGCCCGTGAACGACTCCGAGTTGACGTTGTCTGTTCGTTTTGCCGGCGCCACTTCGGCTGCCTTCGAAGAACTCGGCAGAGCCTTGGTTACTCCCGGCCATTCCGGAGAATTTCAGGCATCGGCGTTCCGCGCCGGTACACAGCCGGAAGCGGTCTGGAAGAAGCTGCAGGATGACCGCCAGGTGGATTTGATTACTTCATCGCGGCTGCTTGCGGGCTTCAACCGCTCGGTCAGCGTGGAAGCGGGTTCGCTCAGTCAGAAGACCAACGATGTCACCTGCGGGTTGCGCGTCCGCTTCGCGCCGATCCGGACCGCGGATGGCAAGTTCAAGCTGCGGGTACAGCCGGAAGTGGTTTCTCCGCTCGGCGCTTCGTCCGGCGTCCGCCGCTCGGAAACCGAAGTCGATGTCCAGGAGGGCCAATGGTTCCTCGTTTCGGGACTGACGGCGGCGCGCGAAAGTGCCGTGCTCTCGGAAAAGCTGTTCCCCCTTCAGCCGCAGGACGCGGCGCGCGAGTTCCTGATGATGGTTTCCGCCCGCTTGACGCGCCACCACGGCGGACAGAACTAGGACTGGCCCGCTAGAGAGTTCCCATGACGCTCATTTCCATCCTCGTTTTCTTTGTCGTGACCTTTCTCATGGTCGCGATTGTGGTAGTGGTCGCCTCGATGGTGATGCACAAGGCTTCGCGGGAGGAGCAAAGCGAAGCGCTAACCCAGCTTGCCGATGGCAGCGACGGCCTCGGGCTGTTGCGCAATGAACGGCTCAGCACCATCTCGTTGTGGGATGGTCTGCTTGCGCGCTTCGATTTCTTTGAGCGCATGAAGTCGCATCTGGCCCAATCGGAACTCGGCTGGTCCGTCGGACGCCTGACCTCGATGATGCTGCTGTTTGGGGCCTTGGCGCTGGCCGTTCTATTCCGCCTGTCCGTGGTGCCGCAGTGGGCGGCTTTACTGGGGAGCATCGCCATTGCATTCGCGCCGTATGCCTTTATCCTCAATAAGCGCTCGCGGCGGTTCCAAAGGTTCCGCGAAAACTTTCCGGATTCCCTCGATTCCTTGGCTCGCGCGCTTCGGGCCGGATACTCATTCTCCGCCGCGCTCGAAGCGGTCTCGCAGGAGTCTCCGGCGCCGGTTTCCGCCGAACTCCGCCAAACCGCCACGGAAGTCAATCTCGGCATGGCCTGGTCGCAGGCGCTCGCCAACTTGGGTCGGAGGATGCCCGTCCTCGAGGTCAATCTGTTCGCTGCCGCCGTCCAGTTGCATGCGCGCACCGGCGGAAAACTCAGTGAGGTGATGGGCGGTCTTGCTGAAACCATGCGCGAAAGCGTGGCTCTGCAAGGCGAGGTGCGGTCCATGGCGGCGCACGGCCGGCTGACCGGCATCATCCTAACCTGTCTGCCTTTCGGCATTGCCGGAATGATGAGCTTCGTCAACCCGGGCTACATGATGGTCTTGGTCGAGCATCCTTACGGAAAACATCTGATCTCGGCGGCCCTGGTCTGCCTGGTCCTCGCTCAGTTGGTTATCCGCAAGATCGTGGATATCGAGGTATGAGTACGGAGCGATGGTCATGACCGGCGGCGAACTCGGAATCCTCATTGGATTCTTCCTGTTCATCCTGGCGGCGGTGAGCGTCGCGGGATACCTGCTTGCCGGCCGTCAGGCTGGCGCAACGAGCGCCGGCGATTCGCCGGCGGCTCCGCAGATGCCCCGAACGATCTCGATTGACGGTCGCGACGAAGAGGCCGGCGGCGAGGGGATCCTCGACGCGTTCCGATCCGTCGGCGATCTCTTCCCGGCTGCCCGCGTCGACACCAATCCCTTGCGGAAGAAACTGAACACCGCCGGATATCGCTTCCCCGGCGTCGTCTCGGTCTTCTATGGCGTGAAATGCGCGGGCGCCCTCGCTCTCGGCATTCTTGGCGCATGGGCCGGATTTACGTTTCAGGAAGATCCGATGCTGGCCCTGATGCCGGTCCTGTGTTGCGTGGCGCTCGGCTTCATGATCCCGGACAAAGTGCTCAACCGCCTGGCAACGAACCGGCTCAAGCGTATCCGGCGTGCATTGCCCGCGGCGCTCGACCTTATGGTGCTCGGCATCGAAGCCGGCCAAGCCATGGATCAAGCGGTGCTCGACGCCAGCCGCGGACTTCGAAACACACACCCGGATCTCAGCCGCGAGTTTACGCTGCTCTCCCTCGAACTTCGCGCGACCAACAGCCGCCTCGACACCATTCGCGGATTCGCGGAGCGAAACCCCGACCTCGAAATTCGAAAATTCACGAACCTGCTCACCGACACCGACCGCTTCGGAACCAGCCTCGGCCCGGCACTAAGGTCGCACGCCAAATATCTCCGGATCCGCTTCCGCCAGACCGCCCAGGAGCGTGCCCGCAAAGTCGGAGTCAAGCTGATCTTTCCCGTCTTCTTCCTGATCTTTCCGTCCGTGATTCTCGTCACGCTTGGGCCAGCCGCGATTCTCATCTTCAAACAGATGCACGAGTTGCTCGGAAAGTAAGCGCGGAACTCGCGCCGCGCGGAGAGTGCCGCGGCAATCTTTGACATAATCATGGTTTGGAGAACAAACCCATGAGCACTGAAATCACTCGCCGTAGTCTGCTCACCGCAGGCGCCGCCCTCGCCGCCGCCCCCTTGCAACGCGCCTATGGCGCGAATGACAAGATCCAGATGGGTTGGATCGGCGCCGGTTCGCGCGGCTATTACCTGATGGAGCGCATGTATCAGACCAGCAAGGACTCGGCTGTCATCAACTGGGTCTGCGACGCCTACACCGGACGCCTCGCGCGCGGAAAAGACCGCGTCCAGAGCATGGGCGGCAACACGCCGAAGACCACCGGCGACTATCACGATATCCTCAACGATCCGTCTATCGACGCCGTCGTCATCGCATCCCCCGAGCATCTGCACGGGCCGATGTTCCTGGCGGCGCTCAAGGCGGGCAAGAACATCTATGTCGAGAAGCCTCTTTGCCACACCATTGAGGAAGGCCAGGAAATGGTCAAGGCCGCCAAGAAGTACGGCAAGGTGATCCAGGTCGGCACGCAGAATCGCAGCAATAGCCTCTATCAGAAAGCCAAGGAAATGGTCGGTCAAGGGATGATCGGCGACATCCACTACGTCCGCGCCTTCTGGTATCGCAACTCGCTCGACGACAATCCAGCGTGGCGGTACACGATCCCGGACGACGCGAACGAGCAGAATACCGACTGGGGCAAGTTCATCGGACCGGCGCCGAAGCGGCCGTTCGACAAGCAGCGCTTCTATCAATGGCGACTCTACTGGGACTACTCGGGCGGCATCTCGACCGACCTGTTGGTGCACCAGACGGACATTTCGAATTTCGTGTGCGGCAAGACGGTGCCCCAATCCTG
>JBDTTK010000142.1:0-8271 GCA_039930685.1 Bryobacteraceae bacterium
CGGCTGTTTAACAGTGATGGCGGTAGAGGTCGTGGTCCGGCGGCGACTGGTGCCGGTCCCGCACGGCGAAAGGAATCCGACCACGGAGATGTGTGCTTAGCCGCTCCGGTCGTACTAGGGCGCTACAGTACGATCACATCACAAGATCAGTACCTGAAAGGGATTCAAAAACTAGCTCGCATCGGGGATCCTTGTATGAAGCAATCAAGGCATGATTCGCGCTTTACTATATTCGGACCAATCGGCATTGCAGCAAATATTGGGTGCGACGCTCGCGTCGAATATCCACCTGCAAGTCGACAGCGATAAACAAGGCGTGTTGGATCGAATCGCGCAAAAGCAAGTCGACGTACTCATCGTGGATTTAAACGCGGGGTTCGTTCCGCTCGAAATCCAGCTCGCGTTCATTGCTCAACTCCAAACGACGGATCTGCCGGTCCTCGTCCTCACCGACGACGACCGCCGTTCAACTGCCTTGGAACTCATGCAGCACGGCGTCTACGACCATTTCCGGAATCCGCCCTCGCCGCTTGAGATGACGATCATTATCCGGCGGGCCTACGAACACGCGCAGCTGAAGCGCGAGCTTGCGGAGGCGAAGCAGACGATTCAAGCCGTCACGCGGGTCGACCAGTTGACCGGCCGTAGCCAGAAGATGCTGAGCGTCTACGACCTGATCCATAGGGTCGCGGATCTCGACACGGGTGTTCTAATCACAGGCGAAAGCGGCACCGGAAAGGAGTTGGTCGCGCGAGCCATCCACAACCTCGGTGGCCGGTCGGCGACGCCTTTCGTGGCGGTTTCCTGCGGAGCGATCCCCGAGACATTGATCGAGGCGGAACTGTTCGGACACGAGAAGGGCGCCTTCACAGGTGCGACCGGAGCACGCCAGGGTCTGCTGGAGATGGCTGGCGAGGGTACGCTGTTCCTCGACGAGATTGGCGAGTTGAGCTTGAGCACACAAGTCAAGCTCTTGCGGGTATTGCAACAGCGGGAATTTACGAGACTCGGCGGACAGCGGCCGATTCCGTTGAAGGCCCGCGTCCTATACGCGACTCACCGGGACCTCAACCGGATGATCGAGGAAGAGACGTTCCGCCGCGATCTGTACTTCCGCATCAACGTCATCAATATTCAGGTTCCGGCGCTTCGTCAGCGGCCCGAGGACATTCCGGCACTCACCGAGAGTTTCTTGAAGCTCTATTCGGCATCTTGCCGGAAAACGGTGACGGGCGTCCACCCGCACGCCATGGCCGCGCTAATAAATTACGAGTGGCCTGGTAATGTGCGTGAATTGGAAAACGTAATCCACCGGGCGATCATCGTAGGTCAAGCCGAGACAATCGGTATCGACGACCTTCCGGAGCAGTTCCACGACGGTGGCGCGGGTTCCGGTCCGATCCCGGCGTCCAGCACCTTCGAGCACCTGTTGAGAGACTACAAGCGGAAGATTGCGCAACAGGCGATTCAGGATTGCAACGGAAACAAAACCTTGGCTGCTGTGAGTCTTCAGATCTCCCGGGCCTACTTGCATCGTCTATTGCGCTCCGACGTAGACGAATGCGAGGTTGCATGATTTATGACCGTTCCGTCGCTCATTGCGCCTCGTGAAGCGATAAGAACGTGCGCATGGACCGCTTCGCTATCTCGCGTATTCTCGTTTCCTGGCGTGATGGCGGCAGGCTTGGTATTTCTCGCTTTCTGGAGTTGCGCGGAACGCTTTGACGATCCGGATCTTTGGTGGCATCTGAGAGTCGGCCAAACGATCTGGGAGACACACCAGATTCCGACAGTGGACCAATTTTCGTTTACCGCGGCCAGCCATCCATGGATCGCACACGAATGGCTGTCGCAACTGGTTACGTTCGCGGCGTTTCAAGCCGGAGGCTATCAAGCGCTCATGCTCGCTTTCTGCGTCGTGGCATCTCTCATTGTCGTGCTGAGCTATGTGATTTGCGGTTTGTGGTCCGGCAATTGGAAAGTGTCGCTGGTCGGGGCGATGGCGGCTTTCTTTTTCCTCACCGTGAGCCTCGCGATACGTCCCTTGCTACTCGGGCACCTGTTTCTACTGGTAGAGTTCCTGCTCCTTTACTATGGATTCGTTCGAAAGAGCGCGGCGATCTGGGCCCTCCCGCTGCTGTTCGTGATATGGGCGAATTGCCACGGCTCGTTCATTTTTGGCGCTGTTGTGGCAGCCCTTACGACGGTTGGCGTATGTTGGCGATTCAAAGGCTGGTGGCCGCGGCTGGCCGTCGATCGCCGCTTGGCGATCCGGTCATGCGTTGTCCTGGGACTGTGCCTCCTTGCTCCATTCGTCAATCCAGTGGGGCCTGAGCTGGTTCTGTATCCGCTGAACGTGCTGGGCGCTCAGCCGGACAACATCGGCAACATCGAAGAGTGGGCCGCGCTGAATCCCACCGAGCCGCGCGGCATCGGATTGGCTTTGATGCTGGGAGTCATCGTACTCGTTTGCCTGGTTTCGCGAAAGCGTCCAACGGCATACGAGTGGCTTGCACTTCTCGGGACGACCGCAATGGCATTACGCCATTCACGAATGTTGCCGCTATTCGGATTCATCGCAGCGCCACTCATGTGCCGGCTGCTCGCGGACGCTTGGGAAAATTACGATCCACGGAAAGATCGCCCGATCGTGAATGCGTTAATGATGTTGGCCGCGTTGGCATTCAGTATCGCTGTGCTGCCCAGCACGAGAGACATTCAGAAGCAAATCGCCGCAAAAGAACCAGTAAAAGCGACCCACTCGATGAATGCGCTAGGTTTAAGCGGTCCCGTTTTGAACGACTATGCCTGGGGCGGCTACCTGATGTGGGCAAATCGATCGCAGCCGGTTTTCATCGACGGCCGGGCCGACATTTACGCGTGGACGGGTGTTCTTCGCGATTTTGGCCGATGGGCCTTGCTGCAGGAGGATCCACGCCTGTTGCTTGACAGGTACAAGATCCAGACGTGCCTCATCCGAACTTCGTCACCGATGGCGAACGTGCTTCCGTACCTTCCTGGTTGGAAGAAGGTCTACTCGGACGATTTAGCCGTCGTTTTCACGCGTAGCAGCGCGGCCGCAACTCCGTGATGTCTCATGAGCCTGGATGATATTCGCGTTCGGTGTGCCCCTTCAATTGCGAAGGGTAGAAGTACACCTCGCGCAAATCGCCGGTTGCGTACCGCTTTGCCTCGTCGTTGAAATGCTTTGACGACGGATGACCGCTTTCGCCGCCCGCCGTGACCGCCCTGGCGCGCACCTTCTCGCCAAATTCGACGACCGCGACGAAGCTGTTCCCGCTGGTTCCGTACCATTTCTTCGTGCCGGGATACGGGCGCGCCCCGAACGAAGCCAGCGAACCCCAGACGGCGGACGTGAATGCAACCGGGATGCTGGGACCAGAATCGCTAAACGGCTGCACGATGTCGCCGGTCAGCCGCTGGAACCGGTTGATGTCGCCCCAAGGTGTCTTCCACGTTCCGAAATCCGATTCGAGACGCGCCGACGCCGCTGCCAGCGCTTGAAGCAATTGGTCGGGCGTGGAGCGACTCGCGATGTAGTCGTCGGCGGAGATTCGGGCGGCGCGCGCTTCGCGGGCTACTTGGCGGCGGAGTTCCTCGCCCCAGAACACGGCGAGCGAAGTCGGAACCGAGGCGGCGCTCCAACGGAGATCCCATTTCCGCAGGTGTTCGATCTGGCCTGCTAGCTTTGCCTTCAGCGGATTCGAGGCCGAAGCTGCGTCGAATGCCTTGACCACCGCGGGGATCGGCTTCTCAAACCATGTCAGGTAGCTGTCATAGGCGGCTGCGATCAAAGAGTCGAGCGTGAAGTCTTTCTTCTTTTCGAGGACCCGGATGGCATGCAGGCCGCGTGCCGATTCGCCGCCGTTCTCCACATAGGACGGAAAGTTCTCCCGCTTCGGGCTGCTCGGCCCGGCAGCGGACCACGGCCAGTTATTGGTGTTATAGAGCCAACCGCTCGACGGATTCAGTAGATTCGGAGCTTCGTCAACTGCCAGGAGCCCTTTCCATTCCGTAGCCGGATTGCTGCCGTCGACCGGCTGCTTCCAATCGAATCGAGGATCGCGCCTGGGGATAAAGTTGCCATGGAAGTAGGCAATATTGCCTTCCGAATCGGCGAAGATCGTATTGTTCGAGGAGTTCGCCATTAGTTCCATGGTTTTCTTGAATCCGGCGAAGTCTTTCGTTTTTGTGCGTCCGTAGGACTGCATGAGCGCCTTGATCGGTTCCTGCATCAGGCGGATCGTCACCCATTTGCCATTCTGTTCGCGGATCACGGGTCCGTGGTGCGTGCGGTAGGCGGCGAATTTCTTCTGAGCCATTCCGGTAGCCGTCTTATAGGGCACGATGATTTCGGTCGCCGTGAGGGGACGCTCTTCGGCGCCGTATTTGTAATAGAAGCGGCCATTCTTCTTTACGATCGTTTCAAGGTACTCATCCACGGCGTCGACGCCGCTCGACGTGTGCATCCAGCCGGTGCGCTCATTGAATCCCTGGTAGATGAAGAACTGGCCCCACGTGGAAGCGCCATAGGCATTCAGCCCCTCATCGCTGGTCATCTGCAGTTCCGATCGGAAGAAGAACGACGTATGGGGATTGATCAGCAGTAGGGCGTGATGCGCGGTGGTACGTGCCGCCGCGATAGCCATGCCGTTGGAGCCGGAGGGTTCTTTCGGATGCGCTTCATCTTCAAGGGATGCTTGCAGAACCGGCGTTCGCGGCAGCGGGCCGCGCGCAGAAGGCGGGTTCGCGTAGAACGATTTCAGCGAGGTGAGGTTGACGCGCTCAATGTCGCCACCAATGCTGCCTTCCGTGAAGCTGAGCGCCATCCAAGGTTCGAAGTGCTGAATGACTCTGGGTTTCACCTCGGGATGTTTATAGAGGTAATAGTTCAGGCTATCGGCGAAAGCTGTCATCAGCGTCTGAAGCCAGGCGGGACTGGCGGCAAATTGCTTCTTGAGGTCCACCGGGTCGATGAAGAGCTTCATGCGGAGGTCCTGATAGATCGCCGATTCGCCTTCCGCCTCGGCGAGACGGCCCATCGCGTTGATGTAATTTGTCTCGACGCGATTGAAGTCGTCCTCGGCTTGCGCGTAGATCATGCCGAACACCGCGTCGGCGTCCGTTTTGCCGTGGACATGGGCGATCCCCCAGTCATCGCGGACGATGGATGTGTTACGAGCCTGCTGCTCCCAGCGGGCGAGGTCCGACTTGGCGGGGGGTTGGTAGGCGAGCGCGAAAGACGCCGCAGCGAAGGCGAGGATCGTCAGGCGAAGGTTCATCGGGCGTGGCATTTGTCTCTATAGTTTAGTTCGATGAATTAGCGCCGGGCGGCTCGGCTCAAAAGTGAAATACGGATCGCGGACTGCAAGCGTCTCACAGGCTCGCATCGCTAGACTAGGTCCTGTGCCGAGCTTGTATGCGCTCAAACCAAAATTTCAGAGCGCCTTGCGTCCGCTGGTGACCCGGTTTGCGAAATGGGGCATTACGGCAAACCAAGTGACGATGCTGACCTGCCTGGTATCTGTCGCGGTTGGTCTGGGGCTGGCGGTGCATCAGCACATCGACCGCTGGCTGCTGTTGCTGCCGGTGACCCTGTTCATCCGAATGGCGCTCAACGCAATGGACGGAATGCTGGCGCGCGAGTTCGGGCAGCAGTCGGATCTAGGGGTCTACCTCAATGAACTAACAGATGTCGTTGCCGACGTATGCCTGTACCTGCCCTTCGCGTTTCTCTCCGGCTTCAGTGCCTTCTGGATGGGAGCGGTGATCGTATTGGCGGTATTGACCGAAATGACGAGCACAGTGGCGGCGATGGTGGGAGCGAGCCGGCGGAACGACGGTCCGATGGGGAAGAGCGACCGGGCTCTGGCTTTTGGCTCGCTCGCATTCTGGCTGGGCATGTTCGGCGAGATACCACAGCGGGTCGCGATGACGTTCGAGTTATCGATGGCAGGCCTGCTAGCGCTCACGGTGGCGCAAAGGGTTCGGCAGGGGCTGATCGAGAAGGCCTTGATCGAATCCGCTCGCGCTTCGCGCACTACGGTGTAGAGTTACGGGGATAGGGTACCGATTCAAATCAACATGCGCGTCCCAGAAGAAGCATTTTTTCCGGCGATGGACGGGACTCGCCTGTTCTACCGCCATTGGCCTGCGGCGAATCCGACTGGTAAGGCGATTGTCCTGCTGCACCGCGGCCATGAACATTCCGGACGCTTCCAACACGTCGTCGATGAGTTGGATCTGCCGACTTTTGACATGTTCGCATGGGATGCACGTGGCCACGGCAGGTCGTACGATCCGGCGTCGACAGACAGCCCGAACCTCGGCGTTCTGGTGAAGGATCTGGATACGTTCGTCAAGCATGTAGCAGAGGCTCATGGGATTGCGGTCAAGAATGTCGCTGTCGTTTCGCAAAGCGTCGGCAGCGTGCTGGCTGCGGCGTGGGTGCACGACTTCGCTCCGAAGATTCGTTCGATGGTCATGGCGTCTCCGGCCTTCGCGGTCAAGCTCTACGTGCCGCTTGCTCGGCTGGGGCTCTCCGTAATGCACGCCCTGTTCGGCAACTTTCACGTCAACTCTTACGTCAAGGCCAAGGCGTTAACCCACGACCCGGAGCGGATCGCGTCTTATGAGACGGATCCTCTGATCCGACGGCCGATTTCCGTCAAGCTGCTGCTGGGACTGTTCGACGCGGGCGACCGGCTGGTAGCGGATGCGGCGGCGATTCAGGTGCCGACGCAGGTGCTGATTTCAGGATCCGATTGGGTGGTGCAGCACAAGCCGCAGCACGATTTCTTCGATCGGCTAGGATCGGCAGTGAAAGAGAAGCATTTCTTCAATGGCTTCTTCCACGACACCTTGGGGGAGAAAGACCGCAAGCAGGCGATCGACAAGGTCCGCGAGTTCTTGGTCAAGACGTTCACCTCGACCGAAGCCGCGCCATCGCTGGCCGATGCCGACCGGAAAGGCTTCACGAAAGACGAGTTCGACCGTCTGCAACAGCCGCTTCCGCTCCTTTCGCCAAAAGGTTGGAGTTTCGGGCTGACGAAGCTGGGCATGAAAACGGGCGGCAGGCTCTCGCGCGGAATCCGGCTGGGTCTCGAAACGGGCTTCGACTCCGGCAGTACGCTCGACTACATCTATCGCAACGAGCCGAAAGGCTTCACGCCGATCGGCACGTTGATCGACTGGTTCTACCTGAATGCGATCGGGTGGCGAGGGATTCGGATCCGGAAGCAAAACCTCGAGGCCTTGCTCAGGCGCTCGATCGAGTTGCTGTCCCAGGCCAGCCAGCCAGTGCGCATCACGGATATTGCGGCGGGGCATGGGCGCTATGTCCTCGATGCGATCAAGGGCCGGACGCAAGCGGTCGAAAGCGTCCTGTTCCGCGATTACAGCGACACCAATGTCCAGCAAGGCAAGGAGCTGATCCGGCGGCACGGCCTCAACGGCAACATCCGATTCGAGAAAGGCGACGCTTTCGATCGCGCATCGGTGGCCGCCATCGATCCGAAGCCGACGCTCTGCGTGGTCTCGGGCCTGTACGAGCTTTTCCCCGACAACGATTTGCTACGCAAATCGTTGGGCGGTCTGGCCGACGCGATGGAGCGGGGCGGCTACCTCGTCTATACCGGGCAACCCTGGCATCCCCAACTCGAAATGATTGCGCGCACTCTGCCGAGCCATCGCGACGGGGCGCCGTGGGTCATGCGGCGGCGTGCGCAGGCAGAGCTCGATCAACTCGTCGAGGCGGCAGGCTTCCAGAAGGTCGATCAACTGGCGGACGAATGGGGAATCTTCACGGTCTCGCTCGCACGGAGATCCGGCGGGTGACAGCGTCGAGTGCGGCGGATTTCGATTCGCAAGGGCATCCTCGGGATCGCCCATACGCGCGCGCGGCGGTGTGGATGCTGGCGCTGGGTTCGTTCTTCTTCCTGAGCTACGGATTTGCGAACTGGGCCACGAGCCAACGTAGCAACGTACCGTCCATCGTTTTCGATTGGGAGCGGAAGATCCCGTTTTCGGCGTGGACGATCGTTCCCTACTGGTCGACGGATTCTTTTTATGCGCTATCGTTCTTCGTGTGCCGCACGCGGCGCGAACTTAACGCGCACGCGAAGAGGCTGTTGGCAGTGCAAGTCGCGTCGGTCGTCGCTTTCCTCATTGTTCCGCTGAAGTTCACATTCGACCGGCCGGAACTTGCCGGCCTTCCAAAGGTGCTGTTCGACGCGCTGGGCGCTTTCGACA
>JBDTTK010000143.1:0-8270 GCA_039930685.1 Bryobacteraceae bacterium
CCGTGGGATGAACGGCGCTGATGTCGGCGTACGTGACGAGCGTCAGGAGCTTCAGCTTCTCGACGGTCTCGACGCGCCCCGCGAGTAGGTGTGCCGTTTCCCGGTCATCAAGGTCGCGCGTACTCATGATGGTCGAGATCTCGAGATGACGCGCAATCAGGAAACGGATGTGCACGCGCTGCGGCTCGGGGATGCTGAGCCGCTCGAAGATGCCTTCCGCGAGCCGCTGCGATTCGGTGACGTGGTTGCCGCCGCCCTTCCCGATGTCGTGCAGCAGAAGGGAGAAACGCAGCAGGGCCGGATCGTCGACCTCCGCGAGCAGGGTGGAGAAGCGCGCGTCGTCGATATGGTCGAACGTTTCGATCGCGACGAGAGTGTGCTCGTCCACCGAGTACCGGTGATGGAAATCGCGCACAACCAGGAATTCGATGTTGCGCCACTCCGGCAGCAGGCGGCCCAGCATGTCGCTTGCCTGCATGGCCCGCAGGGCAGCCGAAGGATGGAATCCGCCCAGGATTTCCTGCCAGTCGACCCAATTGATGTGGGTAGGATGCGTGTTGGCGGCGAGGCGTCGAATGGTATCCGGCGCAAGCCGGACTCCGTGGCGCGCCACGAACAGAAAAAGCCGGACGACGACCCGCGGATCGTCATCGAGCGCGCGTGGATTGCGCAGAAAAACGCGGTCTTTTGAGATGGTGAACTCGGAATTCGAGAGCCGCGTCATGCGGTCGCGGAACTGCGAAAGCAGTCCGCTGGATGCCGTTTCGATGCTGTCGAGCCGCAGGATGACGGCGCGATAGACGGCACGCGCATGGCGGTAGTAGCTGCACATCAGTTCGGCGGGCTGACCGCTGATCTGATCCTGCGCGTCGAAGTTGAGGAGATTCTGGTCCCGGGCAGCAAGCATGTGAAGGCGGGTCCGGATGCCGCTGAGGAAGTCGCGGGCGGCGGCGAGGTCGCCGTCATCCTCGTCGCTGCCAAGGGCGCGAAGCCAATCGATCACCTGGAGATCGCGAAGTCCTCCGGGCCCCTCCTTGATGTTGGGTTCGAGATGGTAGATGGTGTTCTGGAACTTCCCATGTCGCAGGCGCGCCAAGGCAGCCAGTTTCTGCTGCAGGGCTGTGCGCTGGCCGCGAAGGTATTGCGGCATGCGCTCCTCGAGCCGGGCGAAGAGAGTACGGTCACCGGCGAGGAAGGCGCGGTCGAGCAGGCTAATGCTGAATTCAACGTTGTGCTCGTCGAGGGTGAGGCACTCCTCCAGAGTGTGGACTGAATGGCTCACTCGGAGCCCCGCGTCCCACAGCCGCTGGAGGAATCGCGACACGTCGTCGCGGATTGGGGTTGTGAGCCGTTCGTACTCTACGAGGAGAAGGATGTCGACATCGGAGAACGGGTAGAGTTCGCCGCGGCCAAATCCGCCGACGGCGAGGAGCGCGATGCCTTGCGGGAATTTACCCTCGACGGCTTCAAAAAACACGGCGCGAGCCTGTTCCTGGACGAGAGTGGCGCGGCTGGGTACTGCGGCGGTCATAGCGCGTCGGTCGCTCTTGCGGAGTTCAGCGCGCAACTGGCGCGGTCTCCTCCCAGCTGATCGGGGTGAAAGCCAGGGTAAGTACGTTTGCTCATGGTGCTACAGAGCGGATTCTCCACGGTCTCCATTGCGGATGCGAATGGCGTCAACGACGTCGAATATGAAAATCTTTCCGTCGCCGATTTTTCCAGTGGCGGCAGCCGCCAACAAAGTGCTGATCACTTCTTCGAGACGCGCAGCCGGGATAACCAGTTCCAGCTTGATCTTGGGCAGTAAGTCGACCTGGTATTCCATGCCGCGATAGATCTCTTTATGCCCCTTCTGCCGGCCGTGGCCCCGCACCTCGGCGATCGTCATACCGTCGATGCCGATGCCCTTCAGCGCCTCTTTGACCTCTTCGAGCTTGTGCGGTTGGATGATCGCTTCGATTTTTTTCATGGGGAGATCCGGCTTCGATGACACGCGGCGCTATGCCTCGAAATTGTACCCCTCTTCGCCGTGCATGCTGAGATCGAGTCCGGCGATTTCGTCGTCGGGACTCACGCGAACAGTGAAAATCTTGTCGCAAATCCAGAGGATGACGAAGGTTCCGACGACGGCGAGCGCGCTGGCGATCAGGACGCTAATAGCCTGATTTCCGATCTGCGCGACATTGCCGTCCACCCACCCAAGCGGCTTGCCGGCGAGTAGGTCGTTGACTTCCTTCGTCGCGAACACGCCCGTGAGAAGCGCGCCGAGCGTTCCGCCCGCGCCGTGGACTCCGAAGGCGTCGAGCGAGTCGTCGTAGCCGAACTTGTTCTTGACAACGGTCACCATGAAGAAACAGAAGATCCCGGCGAGCAATCCGATTAGAAGCGCCGGGAACGGCGTTACGAAGCCGGAAGCAGGGGTGATCGCGACCAGTCCGGCGACGCAGCCCGAGATTCCGCCGAGAACCGACGGCTTGCCGTTATGGAGCCATTCGGCGGCGAGCCAGCCGAGCGTGGCCGCGGCCGCACCGAAGTGCGTGGCGACGAAGGCGCTAGTGGCGAGACCGGAGGCGCTGAGAGCACTGCCCGCGTTGAAGCCAAACCAGCCTACCCAGAGCATGCAGGCGCCGATGACCGAGAGCGTCAGGCTGTGCGGTCGCATGGGCTCCTGCGGGTAGCCGCGGCGCTTTCCGAGATAGAGCGCGCACACGAGCGCCGAGACTCCCGACGTGATGTGGACGACGGTGCCTCCGGCGAAATCGAAGCAGGGGATCTGCCCCCCGGCAACGGCATTGAGGAGTCCGCCTTTGCCCCAGACCATGTGCGCCATCGGCAGGTATACGACGACGAGCCAGAGCGAACTGAACAGCAGCATGGCGGAGAACCGCATGCGCTCGGCGAACGCGCCGGAGATCAGCGCCGGCGTGATGATGGCGAACATCAACTGGTAGACCATAAAGGTCTGCTGCGGAATGGTGCCTGCATAATCGGCATTTGGCGCCGATCCTACGCCGTTGAGGAAGGCGAAATGGAGCCCGCCGACGAATGGATTGCCTTCGCTGAACGCGAGGCTGTAACCAAATACCGCCCACAGCACGGTCACTACCGCCATCAGCACGAAACTGTGCATCATCGTGCCGAGGATGTTCTTCCGGCGGACCAGGCCGCCGTAAAAGAGTGCCAGGCCCGGTCCGGTCATCATGAGGACAAGGGCGGCGCTGACCAGCATCCACGCGTTGTCTCCGGCCGACTGCGCGGACTTCGCGGCGGCATCCAGAGCGGCGAGGCGCTTTTCCAGGTTCTGGACCGTCGCGGAATCCGGCGTCGATTGCGCCTGCAGCAGAAGCGGCAGAAACACGAAGACGAATGCGAATATCCAGTTCAAGAACTGCCTGGGCATGAAACTCCTTGGGGGCGGGTAATACGGAGCCGATTAGCACTTAGTATAGGCGTCGGCGGGAACGCGGTCCCCGTAAAGATTCTTATGGAGTGGATGGAAAAAATTGATGGGCTCGCCGGCCGCGCTCCAGGTTTCCCCGTTTGGCGAACAAGGACGCGGGATCGCGGCGGCGTCGAGGCGCGATAGACTGGCGCGATGGATCATCACTACGCGCAGGTCAACGGGATCCGGCTGCACTACGTATCGGCGGGCGAGGGTCCGCTGATGATATTTCTCCATGGCTTCCCGGAATTCTGGTTCGAGTGGCGGGAACAGCTCGCGGAATTCTCGAAAGACCACCTCGCGGTGGCGCCGGACTTGCGCGGGTTCAACCTCTCGGAAAAGCCGGAAGGCGTCGCCAACTACAAGGCGCGCGTCATCGTCGAAGACATCCGCGCGCTGGCGGATCAGTTGCTCGGCGACTCGACAAGGAAGTTCACGCTGGTCGCGCACGACTGGGGCGGCGCCGTCGCGTGGGCGTTTGCGTTGACGCATCCGGACCGGCTGGACCGCCTGATCATCTTGAATTCGCCCCATCCTGGCGTCTTTGCGCGGGAACTGCGCGACAATCCAGCGCAGCAGGCCGCGAGCCAGTACATGCTCTTCTTCCGGTCTCCGAAGGCTGAGGAGGTACTGTCGAGGGAGAACTACCGTCGGCTGGCCGCTATGGTGTTCGGCTCCTGGATGAGCGAAGAGGTCCGCGCGGCATACCTCGAGGCGTGGGCGCAGCCAGGTGCGCTAACCGGCGGCCTGAACTACTACCGGGCGTCACCCGTTGCGCCGCCGTCGGTGGAGCATGGCATTCTGCCGGACGCCTTCCGGACCGATCCGGCGCTGTTCACCGTCCGTGTGCCCACGCTCGTGATCTGGGGAGAGAAGGATCAGGCCTTGCTTGTCGAGAACCTGAACGGCCTCGAAGACTACGTTCCGGATTTGACCGTGCGCCGGATTCCGGATGGGACACACTGGATCGCGCACGAGCATCCTGACCTGGTCAACCGCTACATCCGCGAGTATATGGCTCGCTAGAGCGGCCAGAAAAGCAAAGCCCCAAGTCTGGGCACTTGGGGCTTGCCAGCCTGCGCGAACGCGCGCGAGGCGATCGGAGGGGCCGTCGGTGAGCTGGGACTCGTCGACGGATTCCGTGAGCCGCTTCTCGACGGCTCACTCTTACTTCCTTATGAGGCACTCGAATTACCAATCGTCTCGAACCTGTTTTCAACGATTTGCTTCCTGCTGCTCTGATTCTCTGTGGGTGAGATTCCCCCTGCCTGCGTGAAATCCCGCACCGGTGCGTCCCCACATCCCCCGCGCTGGGCAGGAGACGGCACCGGTGCTACTCTGAGAATCCATGCGCTATGTGACGTTTGAAAAAGCAGACGCTTCCCGCGAGGTTGGCGTCCTCGAAGGCGACTCGATTCGCGGTACCGGAGTCGCCGACATGATCTCGGCCATTGCCACACGCCCGGCCGCCAAAGGTTCGGCGGTACCGCTTTCGTCGGTGAAACTGCTCGCGCCCATTCAGCGCCCGCCGAAGCTCATCTGCATCGGACTGAACTATCGGGATCACGCAGCGGAATCCAACATGGCGATCCCTTCCGTGCCAACCGTCTTCTCGAAGTTCAGTTCCTCGATCATCGCGCCCGGCGAAGCCATCGTGTTACCGAAGAACTCCGAGCGCCCCGATTACGAAGCCGAGTTCGCCTTCGTCATTGGCAAGCGCGGACGCCACATTCCCGCCGACAAATGGCAGGAGTACATCTTCGGCTACACGATCATCAACGACGTAAGTGCCCGCGACGTGCAGATGGCAACCTCGCAGTGGATGATGGGCAAGTCGTTCGACACCTTCTGCCCGATGGGGCCGGCGATCGTTACCGCCGACGAAGTCGCCGATCCGCACGCGCTCGCCATCTCCTGTGTAGTCAGCGGCGAGACGCTCCAGGATTCGAACACGCGCGAGCTGATCTTCAAGCTCCCCGAACTCATCGAGTACCTGTCGAGCATCATGACCCTCGAACCCGGTGACGTGGTCTCGACAGGCACACCCGCAGGGGTCGGCTTTGCCCGCAAGCCGCCACGCTTCCTGAAGGCCGGCGACGACGTGGTAGTCAAGATCGAAGGCCTGGGCGAACTCCGCAATCCGGTTGTCGCGGAGTAACGGGCGCCGCTGAACAGGACGTCCCGTCGCGCAGCCGCGACGCCAAAATCCGAAAATCGGCCTCTGGCGTGAGCCAGTTCACCACCCAATCCTCGCGTTCCAAGACAGGCGGGTGGAATGAATCCATCCGACCACAACTTGGAGGAGCAAGGCCATGGGCGGTTATTTCAGCGGTATTCAGAACTCTTATAACGAAACGCAGCGGCGGGCGGAGGGCCTCTCCGCAGCGGAGCACGTATTCATCTCGAACCATCCGATGGCGGCGAAGGACTTTAACGACGATGCCAAGAAGGCGCTCGCCGAGGCCGCCAACCGGTTTCCGTCGGCCTCTCTGCACAACGGGCAGGGCGACGCCTTCCGGCACTGCTACTGGAACGCGCTCATGACGCGCGACCAGAACGCCGACCTGGCGCGGCAGTTCGGCAACGCGCACGAGATGGAGCGCCCTAAGGCCGGCGACATCTCGACGCTCGGATCCGTGATCGAGTCCATGATGGACTTGCACAACAACGGCAAGGGCCAGGAGATCGGAAAGGCAAATCCGAAGGCGACCGATGCCGTGCTGGCTTCCCTTTGCGTCGCGGCGCTCAATGCCGACCAGCTACTGGTCATCGACAAGGGCCAACTCGTGAAGTCGAAGTCGTTGCTGCCTTACACGCCGTCCGGACCGAGGCCGCGCTAACTACGCGACCTGCTTCGCGTACTCCTTGGTGATGTAGTCGCACGCGCGGACCGTGATCGCCATCATGGTCAGCGTCGGGTTCTGGCAGCCGCTCGAGACCCAGACCGCGCCGTCGGTCACGAACACGTTCGGCGTGTCGTGGACCTGGCCGAAGCCGTTGACCACGCTCGTGCGCGAGTCGTTGCCCATCCGCGCGGTGCCGGTTTCGTGGATGCAGAAGCCGGGAACCGAGTGCTCGCCGGTCATGTGGACGCCTTTCGCGCCAGCCGCTTCGAGCATCTCGGCAGCCTGCTCGCGGCCGTCCTGCCAGAGCTTCTTCTCGTTGTCGCTCCAGTCGCAGTGGACTTTGAGAATCGGGATGCCCCAGGCATCCACGCGCTCGTTGTCGATCTCGACGTAGTTCTCCTTGCGCGCGAGGCACTCGCCCCAGAGCGAGATACCGATCCCGTAGTTGCCGGCGCGCACTGCTTCCTTATAAGAGGCGCCAAACCCGGGTGCGCCCATCGAGAAGCCGGGCGAACTGCCGCCCTGATACCCGTAGCCGCGGATGAAGCCGTTGGTGGTCTTGTCCTTGACGTTGCGGAACCGCGGGACGTAGATCCCGTTCGGCCGCCGCGGCGCACCCGCCCAGGGCTTGGTCTCGACCATGGGCATGGTTCCCGAGGCGCCGCCCTGGTAGATGTGATCCATCACGTGCTTGCCGAGCGCGTCGTTGGACGCGCCGACGCCGGAGTTCATGAGGAGCCGCGTCGATTCGAGCGTGGACGCGCAGCACACCACGATCTTGGCGCGGATCTCGCGCGGTTCGCGGGTCAGGCGGTCGACGTAGACGACGCCGGTGGCTTTGCCGTCCTTCTTCATGATCTGCGCTGTGACCGCGTCGGTGAGGAGCGTCAGCCGGCCGGTCTTCTGAGCGTCCGCGATGGTGGTCCAGGGGCTCGAGAAGTACGAGTTCGTGATGCAGCCCTGTTCGCAGGGGCCGCAGTAGTGGCAGGCCGCGCGCCCGTTGTGCTTCCGGGTCAGGATCGCGACGCGCCCGATTGTGACCGTCCGGCCCAGCTTCTCCTTCACCTTGTCGCGCAGGACGCCCTCGCCGCAGGTCATGTCCATCGGCGGCAGGAACACGCTATCCGGAAGCTGCGGCAAGCCTTCGGCCTGGCCGCTGATGCCGACGTACCTCTCGACGATCTCGTAATAGGGCACCATGTCGGCGTAGGAGATCGGCCAATCGTCGCCGTAGCCGTCGTGCGAAGCGGCTTTGAAGTCGAGGTCCGACATGCGGTAGCTTTGGCGGCCCCAGCTCAGTGACCGGCCGCCGAGGGCGCGCTGGCGGATCCAGTGGAAGGGCTTCTCCTGGACGTACGGATTTTCGAGATCGTTGACGAACCACTCGTGATTGCCTTCGCGGCAGGCGTAGCAGAGGCTCTGGATCGGGCGCTCGCGCTTGAGCAGCGGACTCTGACCGAGGTAGGGGTACTGCCACGGCTGCATGTGCTCCGTGAACTGCTTGGGAGTGGTTTTGGCTCCGGCTTCGAGGAGAGCGACCCGCATTCCGGCTTCGGTGAGGCGCTTGACGGCCCAACCACCGGTGGCGCCGGACCCGACTACGATCGCATCAAACGTATCGCGCGACGGAGCGATTTGCATAACACATGAGTGTATCAACGCCGAGGCGGGCCGGGGAGCAGAAGCCGGAGCGGCAGTGCAGAACGAAGCCAATTGCCTACAAGTGGCGTTTGCTCATGATTTTACCTGGCCTATGGCGCCGGCCGGCCAGTCGACTGCGAAACGAAGCCAGGACACCATGTGGCATTCGGATCCAATCAATTTGCGAAACGAAGCCAGATACGGCTCCGGGAGAAGCCAGCAGCGCAGTGCGAAACGAAGCCAGAACCACGGCGCTACGTTAACCGATCCGGGTGAGTCGCGGTATTTTGCGAAACGAACCCAGAAAGGGGACCGCGCCGGGATTCCTTGAGATTTTGCGA
>JBDTTK010000144.1:0-8238 GCA_039930685.1 Bryobacteraceae bacterium
AGCCTCGCTCATCGCGGATCGGAATTCAGGAGTGGCTCGGCGCGCGGCAATATCGGCGACGCTCGCGCCGTGTTTGGTAAGTAGACCGAGCGGCAAATAGACGCGGTCTTTCTCCCAATCGACGGCCACGTCCTGCCAGAAATTCGCGAGTTGAAGGGCGGTGCAGGTTGCGTCCGAGAGCGCCCGGCGATGCTCATCCGTATACCCGCAGAGATGCAGCACCAGCCGGCCGACTGGATTTGCCGAATTCCTGCAGTACCCGAACAGCTGATCAAAATCGGCGTACCGCGTGATGGTCTGGTCTTGTTCGAACGCCGTAATCAGATCGTCAAATGGATCAATGGGCAGCTTGTGCCGGGCGGCGGTGTCTTTGAGCGCGACAAACACCGGATGCTTGGCGGAGCCTGCTTCATAGAGTACGTGCAGGTCATCCCGCCACCACTGCAAGAGGCGCAAACTCTCTCCGGTGTCGCCGATCTCGTCGCCCAAGTCATCGGCCCAGCGGCAGAATGAGTAGACGTTGTAGAAGTCCTGATGGAGATGCTTCGGCAATAGGAAGCTGACTACCTGGAAATTTTCGTAGTGGTTCGTAGCGAGCCAGCGCGTATAGGCGAGCGACTCTTCGAGGCTCCAGGTACGCGCAAGCGCTTCGGGCGTCTCGACGAACGCTTTCGGCTGAAGAAACACGTCGGTTTGTCTACGGAATGATGGCGGTCTTCATGTGGCCGTTGTGGCTCATGAGATGCTGCATCACTTCGAGGAGATTGGTCAGCGGCTCCACTCGATTCACGAAGTCGAGCGCGGTGACATACCCGCGTCCCACCGTATCGAGCGCCTTCTGGATGAGGCGCGGCGTGTGATGGAAGCTCGCCTTGCAAGTGATCTCGGAATAGTGCAAGAGGTTCGTGTCGAGCGAAATGAACGAATCGTTGGGGCAGCCGCCAAAGAAATTGACGACTCCGCCGCGGCGCAGCAGTTGGACCGCCAGTTGCCACGCTTCGGGCTGTCCGACCGCTTCGATGCAGATATCGACTCCGAGCCCGCCGGTCATTTCTTTGATCGGGCCGATGATGTCTGCGCCGTCGCTGTTGACGAGAACCTCATCCGCTCCGAGTCTGCGGGCGCGTTCCACTTGCGAGGCGCGCCGGCCGATCGCAATCACGCGGGCGCCGAACACTTTGGCGAGCCGCACAAACATCATTCCAATCGGGCCAAGTCCGATGACTGCGACGGTGTCGCCCGCCCGGACATTCGTCTCCTCGAGGCCGTGCAGCACGCAAGCCAGCGGTTCAGACAGGGCCGCATCCTGATAGCTGATGTGATCCGGGATCGCGTACATGTTGCGCTCGACGATGCGCTTCGGAATCCGGATGTACTCGGCGTATGCCCCGTTGTTAAACAACAAGTCATCGCACAGATTTTCCTGGCCGCGCTTGCAGTAGAAGCAGGCTCCGCAAGGCGCGGAATTCGCCGCTACGACTCGCTGGTTCAAATGCCAGCCCTGAACCCCTTCGCCCATTGCGACGATATCGCCGGCCAATTCATGACCGAACAATGCCGGCGGCACAATCATGCGAGCGTGGTACCCGCGGCGGAATACCTTCACGTCCGTGCCGCAGGTAAGCGCCGCGCCAACACGCACCAAGACATCTCCGCTGTCGAGCTTCGGTACATTGACCGACTCGATCTGCAGATGCTCCTTGCCGTAAAGCACGGCGGCGGTCATCGACTGATTCACGTTCAGAATCACTCCTGTGGCTGCACTACTATTTTCAACGATTTGTCGGTAGGGTGCAATGCCAGTTCAAAGCCTTCGTTAATACGATCGAGAGGAACACGGTGCGAAATGAGCTCCGACACCGGCAACGCGCCGCTAAATACAAGATTCGCCGACTCTTCCTGGAGATCGACGCAGGCGCTATAGCTGCCCATTAAAACTCTTTCTCCTACACAGATGTCCGCGCCGGAGAGGTCGATTCGTTCCTTATGCGATGTTTGGGCGAACAGGACGACCCTCGCCCCGGGTCTCGACCAACTCATCGCCTGTTCCACAATACCAGGGGCGGACGCCGCGACGATAACCACTCCCGCTCCCCTGCCCTCGGTCATTTCCCGAATTCGGCTGTTGAGATCCGGATCGCGAGGGTCGGCGGCCCATTGAGCGCCGAACCGTTCCGCCAGCTTGCGCCTTGAGGGAAAGCCGTCTGTCACCACCGTGCGCGCCCCGGCCAGCGCGGCGAGCATCGTGAAGATCAGGCCGATCGGCCCTTGTCCGAGGATGGCCACGACCTCGTCACTTTGCGCGGCGACCTGCGTCATGGCTTTGACGCAAGTGTTCACCGGTTCAACAAAACACGCCTGGTCAAACGAGACCCCGTCCGGTATCTTCTCGACACCGCGATCGACGATCCAGTCCATGACGCGGACATATTGCGCGAAGCCTCCGCCGGCAGGCTCAAATCCAGCCGTGATGCCGACTTTCTTATACACCGGGCACTGGGCATAGAGCTTCTTGCGGCAGTAGAAGCAGCTTCCGCAGGGAATATGGTGGAAGGCGATCACGCGGTCGCCGGGCGCAAACCGTGTGACTCCCGCGCCGACATCGGCGACGATGCCAGCGGTCTCGTGGCCGTAGATGCGCGGCGGCGCGAGCAAGTCGTACTCAACCTTCTTGAGATCCGTGTGGCAGATCCCGCAAGCCTCGACGCGGACCAGAATCTCGCCTGGGCCGATCCGCGGCGTTTCGACGGACTGAACCTCTACGCGGGACGAGCCCGTGTAGACAGCGGCGCGCATGGTCGCAGCCGGCGCTAGGGTTGCGGTCGCTACATTAGAATCGGCAGTTCGCAAGAAACCCTCCTAGCGCCTCGGAAGCGGCCCGGCATTGGCGATCGAGCCGGATCAAGTCTTTTGCAATCGAGAACCGGCGAAGCGCCGCTGCGGCAATCGCCTGCTTGCGGAAGCGCCCGTCGTCATCCCGGTATGCGTTCAGGTCGAGCGGCATGGACTCAGCGGCGGCGTCCGAGACAACCCGCACGCAATAAAATGGCAGCGCGCGCTCCTGCGCGAAGGCGGCCACTCCGGCAGCTTCCATCTCCACCGCGGCGTAACCCTGGTGGTTCATGGCGGACTTCTCTTTGGCCGTCGCCGCGACCCGGTCTACTGAGAGCAGGGTCCCGTCCGTGCGTCCGGCACAGGCTTCCGGCATGCGCGCTTCGAATTCAAGGCCCGCGTCGCCGGCAACCACGCGGTTTGTAATGAAAATGTCAGCGACGGATAGAGAAGCAGCAAGTGCGCCACAATATCCCGTGCTGAGAATCGCGTCCGGCGTAGCATGCTCCAATGCCGCGAACATGGCTTCGCGCGCAAGCCTCGGCCCTGGTCCGTTGGCGGCGAGAAACCAGTGATCCCCGTTCCAGCTGGCCTCGGTCAGAAAATTCACCCTTGACCTTAGTTTGCGGCAAGAGGAGACGCGACGCAAGACTCCATCGAATTCGCGGTGCTCGGCGGCGATAGCCAATATGGTCGACATGGCTACTGCAAGTACCCATTTCCCTTGAACCAGTCGAACGCGCGTTGCAAGGCGGCGTCCACTGGACCGGGCGCAAACCCCAGTTCGCGCGTGGCCTTTGCGTGCGAGGCAAACATCTTCTTTTTTGCCATTTTCACTGCATCGAGCGGCGCGCGGGGCTCCTTCTTGGTCACCGACGCCCATGCGGTACTCATTGCGCCGAATGCATACGCGGCCGCATACGGAATTCGAGTGGTTGGCGCGGGACGCCCGGCAATCGGCGCGAGCCGCCCCAAGATCTCCGCCAACGTCAGATTCTCGCAGCCAAGAATATAGCGCTCTCCAACGCGGCCCTTCTCGCCGGCGAGCACATGCCCGATGGCGACATCCCGCACATCCACGAGATTCAGCCCGGTGTCGACATAGGCCGGCATGTTGCCTCGGGCGAAATCGACGATGATCTTCCCCGTTGGCGTCGGCTTGATGTCGTGATCGCCGACCGGAGCGGTGGGATTGACAATGATGACGGGCAGCCCTTTCTTCGCGAAATCCATGGCAATCTGTTCGGCGACGAACTTGGAACGCTTATACACGCCCTGCATCTGCTCGATGCCGACGGCGGAATCCTCGGTGCCCTCCGCGTCGGCCGGAATGCCAATGCAGCCGACCGTGCTCGTGTAGACGACTCGTTCCACACCAGCTATATCGGCAGCGGAAAGCAGATTGCGCGTCCCGCCGGCGTTCGATTGATACATTTCGCTCGAATCGCGTGCCCAAAGACGGTAGTCGGCGGCTACGTGATACACCTGGCCGCAACCGGAAACCGCGCGTTTGAGCGAGTCCGGGTCGCGAAGATCGCCGGGGACTGCTTCCGCTTCGGCGAGTTCACGCAATTGGCTTTGCGGGCGAACCAGCGCACGCACGGAGTGTCCGCGTTCCATGAGGGCCCGAGCGACGTGCCAACCCACGAAACCGGTGGCGCCGGTAACCAGGGTTGGTTTCACGAAGTTGGCCAGGATCGCGCCGGCCGGCACGCCTTCTCCCAACGCTCGACGCCCGCGCTGCTAGATTCGGTTTTCACCGTATGCGCCTCTCGTCTTCACGTACTGCGCGAGCGCAAGAACCGGGAACGAGTGCCGATACAGGTGGTAGCTGAGGTAAAACACTTTGGGAAAACCGGTTCCCGTTGCCAATTCTTCGTCCCAGTCGCCTTCCGCCTTCTGCGTTTCGATCAGGTACTCGATCCCCTTATGAAGGCTGCTGCTGGTCGTGTCGCCCGACGCGATGAGCCCTAGAATCGCCCAAGCCGTCTGCGAAGGTGTCGATTGCGCCGGCACAAACGATTCCTTGGCGTAGCTTTCGCAGCTCTCTCCCCAACCGCCATCGGCGTTTTGAATGGAGCGCAGCCATTCGCCTCCACGCAGGATATGGGCTTCGCGATCGCTTTCCCCGGCCGCTCGCAACCCGCGCAGCGCGAGGAAGGTCCCGTAGATGTAATCCACACCCCAGCGCCCGTACCAACTTCCATCCGCTTCTTGCGTGTTGAGCAGATATTCCACGCCGCGCCGGATTACCGGCGAGGCCGGATCGACATCCCAACGGCAAAGCGCCTCGAGAACGCGCCCCGTAATATCGGGACATTCCGGGTCGAGCATCGCATTGTGGTCCGCGAACGGAACATAGGAGAGGGGCTCCCAGTTGTTATCGACGTCGAACGCAGCCCAGCCACCGTCGCTGCCCTGCATTCCGATGAGCCAATCGAGCGCCCGCTTTACGCAGGCGGCGTAGGCCTCGTCGTCGCTGCCTTTTGCGTGGCGCAGGCCAAGCAATACCATCGCGGTGTCGTCGATGTCCGGATAAAACTCGTTGGCGAATTCGAAATACCAACCGGAGGGTTCGAGATTGGGGCGCTTGATGCTCCAGTCGCCCTTCTTGCGCACTTCCTTGGTCAGCAGCCAGTCAGCGCAGCGCTGCATGGCCTCGGCTGGTGCAGCTTCGGCTTCACCGAGCGCATACGCCGCGATCGCGGTATCCCAGACCACCGAGAAACAGGGCTGGAAGTAGAAACCGCGGTCATCGTTGACCATTAGGCGATTGAACTGGTCCTCAGCTTCGCGGCGGTCGGGATGCTCGGGCGGATAGCCCAGAAGATCGAGCGCCATGATGAGGTACATCATCGGCGGATAGATCGCGCCAAGTCCGTCGGTATGACGGGTACGCTCGAGGGACCACTCGATGGCCTTCTTGATCGCCTTCGCGCGAATCGTACGCGATCCGTACCTTTCCCAGAATTTGAGGCCCTTATCGGCGAGCAGGAAGAGAGTCTTCCAGGAAAACAACCCTTCATCCCTCCCGAAATCGAGCGGTACGCCGGGGACGTGCAGCTCCATCAGATCGAAACCGACAGGCACCGGGCGGCGCGGATTCAAGGAATGAACAATCGACAGCGGAATTACGATCGCGCGGGTCCAGCTCGACATCTCGTAAATGACGTTGCCCAACAGCATGATCTCCGGGGGAACCGAAGGGACCGCTTCGCGCGGGAACAAATCGAACAGGCTGAGGTTGAGTTTGACGTAGCTGTTGGCGGCCTGCAAACCACCCAGCGCCAGAATACGCTCGCGGAGGATCGCCATCCGCTCATCGTCAACCGGCGTACCCGTCAGCTTGAGAGCCGTATATGCCTTAATCGACGCACTGACATCGGACGGACCCTGCGGATAAATGTGGAAGCCGCCATCGGTCAACTGCTCGCTGAGGATGGCTTCTACGGCGCGGTCAATGATGTCGCGATTCGGCGGATTCCAGACGCCGTTGACCGGGGGGTGCAGCCAGAGCTGCGTGAGAATCCAATCCGATTCGAGCGTCGAATCGGCGGTGAGGTCCGCCCACCAGAAGCCCTCGCTCGATTGGCGGTTAAGTAGAGCATCGGCCGCCGCGCGCAATGCCTGTCCGGCCTGGGCGGTCAGACCGCTTGCAACCTGGACCGCTGGACTCATAGCCGCGCGCTCGCGATCGTGTGGAGCTGGGCCTTGCCCAACTCAGCCGGCAAGTGAAAACGGACGTCTTCTTCTTTGATCTCGACTTCTTCGACCATGGAAAAACCAAATGCCTTGAGGGACTGAACTAATTCCTCAACCAGATTTTCCGGCGCCGAAGCCCCGGCGGTGACCGCTACGGTGTTCACCGTGGCGAGCCATTCGGGCTTCACTTCCCCCGCATCGTCCACGAGATAGGCGGGCACACCCAGCTTTTCGCAGACTTCGACGAGACGACGGGAATTCGAACTGTTCTGCGAACCGACAACGAGCAGCGTCTCGCATTCCGGAGCGACTGCCTTAACGGCAAGTTGGCGGTTTTCGGTCGCGTAGCAGATATCCTGCGCATGGGGGCCCATGACGGTCGGGAACCGCTGCTGAAGGCGCTCCACGATGTCTTTGGTTTCATCGAGACTGAGCGTCGTTTGTGTGATAAACGACATCTTCTCCGGATGCGGGATGTCGAGGGCGTCCACGTCCTCGACATTCGAGACCAGGATCGTCGATTCCGGCGCTTCGCCGAGCGTTCCAATGACTTCGTCGTGGTCCTTGTGGCCGATCAGGATGATCGTGTAGCCCTTCTTCGCGAACTTCACCGCTTCGATGTGGACTTTGGTGACCAGAGGGCAGGTCGCGTCGATGACCTGCAACTGACGCTGTTTGGCTTCCTGGCGCACTGCGGGAGACACACCGTGGGCGCTAAAAATCACACGGGCTCCGAGTGGAACCTCGCTGAGTTCTTCGACGAAAATCGCCCCTGCCTCGCGGAGTTCATCGACCACGTGGCGGTTGTGGACGATCTCCTTGCGGACGTAAATCGGCTTCCCATAGAGGTCCAGCGCGATTTTCACGACATCGATGGCGCGAACGACGCCGGCGCAGAATCCCCGCGGCCGCAGGAGGAGGATCTTTCTCTCCGCACTTGTGCTTACAGACGTTTCGGCAGTCGGCATAGGGAACCACGATTATACCAAGGCAGGGCTGAATCTGGTCACAAAGAAGCATCCAAATGAATGAAATTTCACTCCGTATGGTGTTATCTGGCACTCGACTGGAGATTCATCAACGGCGATCAGGAATGAACGGGACGGAAGGGCTGCTGAGCGGACCTCTATCGATTCAGTGAGCACAGCTCCCTGGTCTTGGACGCGCATTCGGCAATCGTTTGGCAGGGGCACCCGAGCAGCCGGGAAACGGCCGCGTGCTGAGCGGCCGTCCGCGCAATGGCGACGTCCAACTCTTTCAGCTTGGCGATCGCCGCCTGGCGCCAATCCGGGCGATCGCCCGCCAGAATGCGCCGGATCTCATCCAGCGAAAACGACGCATCCTTCGCCGCCGAGATCAACGTGAGCCTGGCGATCGCGTCCTCGGTAAATTGCCTCCGACCGTGGACCCGGACGGCGCGCAGCAAACCAATCGATTCGTAATAGCGGACGGCGGACGCGCGCAATCCGCTTCGCTTCGCAACCTGTCCGACGGTCATAGGAAGAAGTCCTTGACTTCAAGTTAGCTTCAACTTGTACGCTCGGCAACATGAAGGATCTCTTGTTCCGTCGTGAAGTGATGCTCGGTTCGCTGGCGCTGGCTGCATCAAGCGTTCCCGTTGCCGCCGAAACACCGCTCGCGTGCAACCTCAAGGCTCTGACAGCGGAGCAGCGGCGAGCGCACAGAGAACGCACCGAGCGCGTA
>JBDTTK010000145.1:0-8223 GCA_039930685.1 Bryobacteraceae bacterium
GCAGGGAGTGTGCGTGCGGCCACCGCGGCGATGTCGTCGACCGCCTGGCCGAGTGCGAACCCGGGCTTCAGATTGAACGACAGGGTCACGGAAGGCAGTTGGCCGGAGTGGTTGATTTTCTGCGGGCCTGCGTCCTGCTTGATCTTGGTGACCACGCTCAGCGGAACGAGGTTGCCGTTGGGCGCCTTGAGGTACAGGCTGTTGAGCGAGTCCGCGTGCTCCTGGAACTGCGGCAGGAGTTCCAGGAGGACTTTGAACTGGTTTGTCGGCGCGTAGATGGTGGTCGCCCAGGTCTGGCCGTACGCGTTGTACAGAGAACTTTCGATCAAAGTCGGATCGATGTGGAGCGCCGCCGCCTTGTCGCGGTCGATCTCGAGGGTGACGCGCGGCGTGCGGATCTGCAGGTCGGTGTTGACGTCGAGGACCGACGGCACCTGCAGCATCGCGAGGCGCATCCGGCTGGCTTGCGCGAACAATTCTTTCGTATCCGGACTTTGCAGCGTGAATTCGTAATTGCTCGAGGATCCGCGCCCGCCGATGCGAATCGCGGGAGGCAGGCTCATAGTCACTCGAACGCCGGGAAACCCCGATACTTTGGGACGGAGCTTGTTAACAACTTCTTGCGCGGACAGTTCCCGCTCCTTGCGCGGCTTGAGTTGCACGTACATGCGGCCCGAATTCGAACTGGCGCCGTAATTGCCGCCGCCGACGCTCGACATCAATGCATCCACATTGGGATCCTGGCGGATGACCTCATTGACTCGCTGCTGGTACATCGCCATGGTCGAAGATGACGTGCCTTGCAGCATCTCCGTGTTCACGTAGAACTGGTCGTTATCAGTTTCCGGGATGAAGCCCTTGGGGACCATCACATACAGATACGCGGTCGCGCCCATGACGGCGAAGAACAAGACAGCCATCACCGCGCGGTGCGCGAGGGTCCAACGGAGCGTCCGTTCGTAGACGCGAACGACGCCCGCGAAGAACCGCTCCATCATGTTGAACAGGAAGCCGTGCTTTTCCACTCCGTGCGGTTTGAGCATCCGGCTGCAGAGCATGGGCGTGAGGGTCACGGAGACGAATCCGGAGATCAGGACAGCAACGCAAATCGTGACGGCGAACTCGCGGAACAGGCGTCCAAGAATTCCGCTCATGAACAGAATCGGGATGAACACGGCAGCCAGCGAGATGGTCATTGAAACAATCGTGAACCAGATCTCTTTCGAGCCCTTGAGAGAAGCTTCGAGCGGCGACTCGCCCTTCTCGATATGCCGCACGATGTTCTCGAGCATGACGATCGCGTCGTCGACGATGAAGCCGATCGACAGGATCAGCGCCATCATCGACAGGTTGTCGAGGCTGTAATCGAGCAGGTACATGACCGCGAATGTTCCGAGGATCGAGAACGGCAGCGCCATGGTTGGAATCAGAGTGGCCGACGGATTTCGCAGGAAGACGAAAATCACGCCGATCACGAGGCCAAGCGTCAGGGCCATCGTGAACTTGACGTCCTGGAACGATTCGCGGATGTTCTTCGACCGGTCGTTGCGAATGGTCAGATCGACAGCGGGCGGCAATTGCGCCTGGAGGGCCGGGAGCACTTCCTTAATCGCGTCGTTGACGTCGATTACGTTCGACCCAGGTTGCCGCATCACCATGAGGTTGATGGCGCGGTCCTGCGTGGTCTTGGTGATCGTCCAGGAGTACGTACGCTCGTCCTCGACGCTGTTAATTACGCGGCCCAACTGGCTGAGACGGACGGGCGAGCCGTTTCGCCATGCGACGACCATGTCGCTGTACTCACTGGCATTCGTTAGCTGTCCGTTGGTCTGGATCGTGAATGCCTGATGCGGACCCCAAAGAGTGCCTGTGGGCAGGTTGACGTTCCAGTTCCTGAGCGCGGCGGCGACTTCATTGATGCCGATCTTTCGCGTCGCGAGCGCGGTCGGGTCAACTTGCACATGGACGGCATACTTCTGCGCACCCATCACCTGGACCTGGGCGACACCGGGTATTTGCGAGATGCGTTGGGCGATCGTCGTCTGGGCGTACTCATCGACGACCCACAGCGGCAGGGTTGTCGACTTGAGGCATAGCATCATGATCGGCGACTCGGCGGGGTTCACTTTGCGGAACGACGGGGGCGACGGCATACCGGCGGGCAACAGCGGCATCGCCGCGCTGATGGCGGTTTGCACGTCTACGGCGGCTCCATCGATTTTTCGGTCAAGGTCGAACTGCAGGGTGATATTGGTGGACCCAAGCGAACTGGCCGAGGTCATGGAGTCGATGCCGGCGATGCCGGTAAACTGGCGTTCGAGGGGCGTGGCCACGGCGGAGGCCATCGTCGAAGGATCGGCGCCGGGCAGTCCGGCGGAGACCGTGATGGTCGGGAAATCGACCGTGGGAAGATCGCTGACGGGCAGCAGGCGGTAGGCGATGACGCCGAACAGCGCAATCCCGAGCATCAACAGGGACGTTGCAATCGGCCGCCGGATACAGGATTCGGAAAGATTCATCGCCTTGCCTCGTGCAATTCCGCCGCCCGCGTCTTAGGTCGTCTTCCTTTTGCCGCCGGGGCGGTTTCCATTGGGATCGCGGACCTGAACCTTCATCCCCGGCGCCAGACGGAGCTGCCCGTCGAGCACCACCGTATCACCGGCTTCGAGCCCGCGCTCAATCACGAGGTCCTGATCCATGCGCATGCCGGTGACAATCTTCCGGTTTTCCACGGTCTTATCCTCTTTCACAACGTAGACGTACGGACCGTCTTGTCCGGTCTGCACGGCCTGGTTGGGAAGCACCAGCGCGTTCTTCTGTGTGGTGAGCCGCAGCGTCACACGCACGAACTGGCCCGGCCACAATTTGAGATCCGAGTTCGTGAAGGTGCCCTTTAGCTTGATCGTGCCGGTGGTCGCATCAACCGCGTTGTCGACAAAGGTCAGAACGCCGGTTTCGGTGGACGAGTCGTCCTGCGTCTTCGTAGTGACTTGGAGCTTACCCTGGGCCATGTAGTTCTTGATCGCAGGCAACTGCGCCTCAGGAACGGAAAAGGTGACGTAGATGGGCTCCACCTGGTTGATCGTCACGAGGTCCTGCGAACTGGCGTTCACGAGATTGCCTTGCTTGGCCATGACATTACCGGTCCGCCCGTTGATCGGAGAGCGAATCTCGGTGTAGGTGAGCTTGACCTTCGAATTCTCAAATGTCGCTTTGGTCGCTTCGATGTCGGCCTTCGCGCTGTCGATCGCGGCGCGGTCGGCGGCGAGAGTTTGTTCGGAAACGTCGGCTTGCGTAACGAACTGGTCCGCCTGCTCTTTCGAGATGATGCCTTCCTTCTGCAATTTCTGATAACGGGCCGCCTGGGACCGCACATAGGTCGCTTGGGCGGAGTCGCGGGCCAGATTGGCTTCGGCGACTTTCTGGGCAGCCATCAACCGAAGGAGCATGGCCTGGCCTTGGGCCAATTCCGCGTCTATCGGCCGTCGGTCGATGGTGAACAGCATCTGCCCGGCCTTGACGTAGTCGCCATCCTTGAAGAAGACCTTGGTGACTTCGCCCGTCACCTGAGCACGGACGGTGATCGTGGAGTATGCCTCGACATTTCCGATGACCTGGAGTTCGACGGGGACGTCGCGTGTGGAGACCTTCGTCAACGTCACCGGAACGTCACCACCGCCTCCACGGCCTCCTCCCTTTTGCGGGCCTGAGTCCGCGCTCGTGGACTTCGAGCACCCCGCCGCCAGCACGAGGCTGATGGCCAATACGGCAAAGGAAAAGCGGTCGGTCAAATGGCGAAGGGGCATGAGGATCTTTTTTATTAACAACAACCTGAAGCGGTAACGGCTCCAAACGAGGATGAAGGATCGAGGTTCCTCCGGGAGCCCTGCGGCAGGTCTACACGCCTACAAGACGACGCCCGCCACACCGTCGTTACCCAAGCCTAACTCTTACTGCAATTTGCGGCAATGGGGTGGACCCGAGGCTGGCCGTTCCATCCCATAAGACGCCCGGCGTAGACTGAAACGGTACCAAAACTATCGATTGGAACCAGCCACCCATATGCCATCTAACAAGCAGGTTGACCAGATCGTCGGCGCTCTCGACCTGTTCGAAATCGAACTTCCTTCCTGGGGATTCGCGAATACGGGCACCCGATTCGGAAAATTCCAGCAGCCGGCCGCCGCCATCACGCTGGAAGACAAATTCAGCGATGCGGGTCAGGTGCACGCTGTGACGGGCGTTTGCCCGACCGTGGCATTACATGTCCTATGGGACCTGCCGAATGGCGTCGAAAGCGTCGGCGACGTGACGGCGCTGGCGGCGGCGCACGGCGTCCGGCCAGGGTCCATCAATCCCAACGTTTTCCAGGATCAGATGTACAAGTACGGATCGCTGGGGAATCCGGCGCCGGCGATTCGCGATCATGCCCTGGGGCACCTGCTCGACAGTGTCGAAATCGCAAAGCGGCTGGGGAGCCGCGATTTGTCACTTTGGTTTGCGGATGGGTCGAACTACCCCGGTACCCAGAACATCCGGCATCGGCGGCAGTGGTTCGCGGATGGGTTGGCGGATGTCCATCGACGCCTGTCCGGCGACCAGCGGATGTTGGTCGAGTACAAGCCGTTTGAGCCCGCCTTCTATCACACCGACATTGCGGACTGGGGAATGGCGCTCGAACTGGCGCGCTCCGCGGGTCCGCGGGCGAAGGTTCTGGTCGATACAGGACACCACTACCAATCGCAAAACATCGAACAGATTGTCGCTTGGCTCCTCGATCTGGGGATGCTCGGCGGCTTCCATTTCAACGACCGGCGGTACGCGGACGACGACCTGACGATGGGCTCCATCGATCCATACCAGGCGTTTCGCGTTTTCCACGAAATCCGGTTTTTTGAGTGGGAGAAAGGCAAGCGCGCCGACATCGCCTACATGATCGACCAAAGCCACAATCTGAAGGGCAAGATCGAAGCCATGATTCAGACCGTCATCATGGCGCGCGAGCTGGTCGCGAAGGCGGCCATCGTGAATCACCCGGAATTGGCTCGCCGGCAGGCGACCTGCGACTTGGTGGATGCGGAGGAGTGTCTGAAGGACGCATTTGCGACCGATGTGCGGCCAATGATCCGCGAGTGGTGCGAGTCCAAGGGGCTGCCTGCGGATCCGCTGGATGCGTTCCGGCAGAGCGGGTATCTCGATCGCGTGACTCCGGAACGGCAGGAGCGGAATATGGCGTCCGTGTCGAGTTACGCGTAGCGCCGGTTACGCAGCGCGGGAAATCGCGAAGAACGCGACGTGGAGCGTCGTAACATCGACATGCATTTCCCACCGTTCACCCGAATCGTCCGAAATGTGCGGTAGGTGTTCCGCGACCGCCGACACGGCTGGACGAAGTTCGCTGTCCAGCGCGACCACGAGTAGCCTAATCAGCCGGTCGGCTGCCGGTCCAATCGGATCCTGCCCCTGTTCCCACTTTGAGATTTTGGTCTTGTCGGTGTGAAGATAGCGACCGAGCTGATCACCGCTCATTCCAAGGTGCTTCCGAAGGAAGCGAAGCTGTTCTCCGGTGAGCCTTGCGGGGCTGTTGGCCAGTCCTTGCGCGATGGCGCGATGGATCTTTGCCAGCCGAGGGACTTTCACTTCGATGTTTCCACACGTAGGGCAGTCCGCTACTTCGAGGTCTTGGAGAATCACATTCGAGAGTCCACTCTCGGTGTATCGATAATTGCGCTTCGCAGCGTGGACCGACTGTCCGCAGCCGGTGCATTCCCTGGTGTCGTCATGAATCGCTATGTTCTTGCTCACGATTTCCTCTCAAACACGGTGATGACGACGGCCTTGTTCGTCTTGAGGACAAAAACCACCGTAACCAGCCGCTGCTCTGCCGTGATTCCGCCGATCCGGTATTTCCATTCTCCGGTCTTAATGTCACTTTCCGGGGAATCCGCGATCGCACCGGATTTGCAGACCCGAAGGACGTCTTCCATATCCAAGTCGTCATTCAGCAGTTCTTCTACGAAGTGCCTCGAGTAGACCACCATTCCATCATCGAGACATTCGACTAGCCGAGCCTTTGCGCTGCCTTGGAAAGCGGGCCACATGAAGTGTCGGCTGCCGCGAGGCCATATCCATTGTTTGCCGTCCTCCGTATTACACTAAGCGGATCGGATCCGAACCATGACACGACTCTTTCTTGCTGCGTTCCTTCTCTCCTCTCTCGCGCTGGCGCAAACCGGTCCGAAGATCGACGCTTACAAATCCATCAAATTTCGCGAAATTGGTCCGGCCAGCATGGGCGGTCGCGTCGATGATTATGCGGTCGTCGAAAGCAACACCAACATCGTGTATGCCGCCACCGCATCGGGCGGCGTCTTCAAGACCGTGAACGGTGGGATCTCCTGGACGCCCGTTTTTGACGACCAGGCCGTCTCGACAATCGGCGACGTGACCGTCTCGCAGTCTGAGCCGGACGTCGTTTGGGTGGGATCCGGCGAAGGCAACAACCGGCAAAGCTCGTCTTGGGGCAACGGCGTGTACAAATCCGGCGACGGCGGCAAGACATGGACGAATATGGGTCTCAGGGATACGCACCACATCCCGCGAATCCTGATCCATCCATCGCGGACGAACGTCGTCTACGTCGCGGCGCAGGGGCACTTGTGGGGCGCGAATGAGGAGCGCGGCGTCTTCAAGACCACCGACGGCGGAAAGACCTGGTCGAAAGTCCTGTACATCAACGAGGACACAGGCGTAACCGACATCGCCATGGACGTGAACAATCCGGACACCATCTACGCGGCCGCGTATCAGCGGCGGCGGACGGCGTTCGGCATGAACGGCGGCGGCCCGGGGAGCGGCATCTACCGGACGACCGATGGCGGCTTGACATGGAAGAAGCTGACCAACGGACTGCCGAAAGGCGAACTCGGCCGCATCGGACTCGATGTTTACCGCAAGAACGGCAGCATCGTCTACGCGACCGTCGAGGCCGAGGATTCGGGCCTTTACCGCAGCGAGGACCGCGGCGAGACGTGGGTCCGGATGAGCAATACGAATCCGCGTCCGATGTACTTCAGCCAGGTGCGCATCGATCCGAACAACGAGCAGAAGATCTGGGTCGCGGGCGTCAACATGGCGTACTCGGAGGACGGCGGCAAGACCTTTGTGCAGAACCGCGTGACGCGGATTCACGTGGATTTCCACGCGATCTGGATCGATCCGTCGAATTCCGACAACATGATTGTCGGCTGCGACGGCGGCATCCACTTCAGTCACGATGCCGGGCGCAGTTGGGATTCCCGCGAGAACATCGCGATCGCGCAGTTCTACGAAATCGGATACGACATGTCCAAACCCTATCGCGTGTGCGGCGGACTGCAGGACAACAATACGTGGTGCGGTCCGAGCGCGACGACCAATGAGCGCGGGATCACGAACGAAGACTGGATTACGGTCCAGGGCGGCGACGGATTCTACGCGCAGATCGATCCGGTGGAGCCGTGGATCGTGTACGCAGAGTCTCAGGACGGCAATCTGGCTCGTCGCGACCTGCGCACGCACGAAGTGAAGAGCATCCGGCCGCGCGAGGCCGACGACAAGATGTCGCGCTACCGGTTCCAATGGAACTCGCCGGTCATTCTTTCGAAACACGACCGCAAGACGCTCTATTACGGCGGGAACTTCGTCTTCAAGTCGACCGACCAGGGCGACAACTGGAAGCGCATCTCGCCGGATGTCACCTCGGGCGTCGACCGCAAGACGCTCAGCATCATGGGCCGTAAGGTGGAAGACAGGACGACGATCGCGCGCAACGATGGTGTCGGCGCGTTCCCGACGATCACGACGTTGTCTACCTGCCCCGCGACTTCGTCTGGGTGCCGCTCAAGACCCGCCTCGAGAGCGGCGAGGTGTTCACGTCGCCGCACGACCTGTCCACCTGGGCGATGTCCACGTTGCCCGCAGTGGGCGCCCGCAAGGTCGCCCTCCTGAGCGCCGGGGCCGGACAGTTCTCCATCGGCGGCGCCCGCGCCCTGAGCCGCGTCTCGGCCCTCAAGAAGTTGGCGCAGGAATACGAGCTACCGGTCGAGACCGTTGACGTCCTGCTCAGCAAGGCCGCCAGCGATCGGCGCGTCGAGTTCTGGGTCACCTCGACCGAAAAGCTCGCGCGGGCACAGCTCCTCCTCACCAAGCATTCCGCCGACGACGACAAGTCCAAGAGGAAGG
>JBDTTK010000146.1:0-8196 GCA_039930685.1 Bryobacteraceae bacterium
CGCTAATGGGCGGCCACGCGCTCGACAGCAGCCGATCCTGATACGCCTTCACCAAGTACGACATCGGGTTCCAGATCACCAGGAATCGCAGGCGCTCCGGGATCGAGTCGATCGAAATAAAAATCGGCGTAATCCAAAACCACAAGGTCAACGCCACGCTCACCACCTGTGCCGTGTCGCGCATATACACCTGCAAGCTCGACACAATCCACGAAAGGCCCACCGCAAACATTCCCACGAAAAGAATGTACATCGGCAGCAGCGCGAGCATCGGGGAAACCCGCCCTTCCCGGAACGCGATGGCCGCAATCACCAGCGCCAGTCCGATGAAGTGATGGATCAACGATGACAGGAACACCGAAACCGGCAGAACCTCGCTCGGAAACACGGTCTTAGTGATTAGGTTCGACTGCTCGACGAGCACGCCCGACGACCGTATCACCGTCTCCTGGAACAGCAGCCACGGCAGGAATCCGGCGAACAGCAGCAGCACGTAGTCCTGCGTGAGTTCGCCGCGCGGAGACGGCAGCTTCGCGCAGATCTTGAAGACGAACGTCCAACTCGCGAGTAAAACCAGCGGATGGATCACGCCCCACAACCATCCCGCAGCCGACCCCACGAAGCGCTGCTGGAAATCGCGCCGAACCAATTGATAGAGCAGCGCCCTGCGCTCGACAAGATTGTTCAGGAAGAATTTTCCCGGGAAACGCGGCACACTCTCAGTGTAGTCGTTCGCCCCATTTCAAGAGAGCGCGAGTCGGCTCCGATGCTAGCCTGAATACACGTATGCGCCTCCGTCCGGCGGCCTTTGCGCTGCTTGTTTGCTCGATATTCTCAGCGAACGCCGCGGACCGTCGCGTCGACATCGGAGGCCGCAAGCTCTTTCTGCAGTGCAGCGACAAGGTGAAGACTGGACCCACCGTCATCCTCATCGCCGGCGGCGGCGGAACCACCGAGGCATGGTCCCGCGTGCAGCCTGCCGTATCGAAATTCGCCCGCGTTTGCAGCTATGACTACGCCGGACTCGGCCACTCCGACGCCATCAAGGGACGCCAGACCGCTCTTGGCTTCGTCACCGACCTTCGCGCCCTGCTGCAAGCCGCGGACCTGCCCAAGCCTTACGTTCTCGCCGGACACTCCTTCGGTGGACTCTACGCCCGGATGCTGTCCGCGCAAATCCCGAACGACATCGCCGGAATGGTTCTCATCGATTCCTCCCACGAAGAGCAAATTTGGCGCATGGCCAAGGCGTCAACCACCCTGCAGGAGCGCGAGTGGGGCCCGAACTGGAATAAGCCCGAGATCATGAAACACCTCGGGTTCTATCCTCCCGGCGAGCAGTCCACCTGGCATCTCGATGTCCCGCTCATCGTGATCGAACACGGCCGGAACCTTCCGAACCCGTTCGCTCCGCGGCCCGGAAACGTGATCGACCACAAAGAGTTCCGCCGCATCGAGGACGCCTGGCACGAACTGCAAGTCGACCTCGCCGGCCGCTCCAAGTTCGGAGAACTCCGCGAGGCCGCCCACAGCGATCACCCCGTTCCCTTTCAACAGCCCAAAATCATCGTCGAAGCGATCCGCGACGTCCTCGCGCGCATCGCCGATAAACACTAGACCATTCTGGGAATTCCTGAAGAACTCGCGCCGGCTTGCTGGCCTGAACCCCGCCCGTTAAAGGAGGGGACGGCTGGATTTCTTTTCCGCGCTTGCCCCATACACACGAACTCTGAACCGCACTAGCCTGCGCGAGCGCGATCCCGTCTGGTACCCTGCAAAAAAGAGCCTTTCGTTTTTTTCTCCCAGCGTTTTCATGACTCCTTCCACGGATACCGGTGCGCACTACAACGTCCAGGGCCGCAAGCTGTTTGCGCGCATCGCCCGTCTGGAGCGCCGCGCGCCGACCGTCCTTCTCCTCGCCGGAGGCGGCGGAACCACCGCTGTGTGGGCCGAGGTACAGGACGCTGTCGCAGCCATTGCCCCCGTCTGCAGCTACGACCGCGCAGGACTTGGCGAAAGCGATCCGGCGGAAGAGAAGCAGTCCCTCGACGAAATCGTAGTCGACGCGCTCACATTGATCGCGGAAGCGAACCTCGCCCCGCCGTTCATCCTCGTCGGGCACTCGGTCGGCGGACTCCACGCACGGCACTTGGCCGCGCAAATTCCATCGGACGTCGCCGGGCTCGTCCTGGCCGATTCCTCGCACGACGAGCAAGTCTGGCGGCTCGCTGAAGCGTGCCCCGCGGTCCTCGAATCGGAATACGGCGCGCTCTTGGGAGATCGGGAGACCCTCACCGGTGCCGGATGGCTACTCGATGGAGCGCGGTCGTCCTGGCGGCTCGACGTCCCGCTGATCGCGATTGAACACCGCCGCGCCGGACGCCCCAATCCGTTTCCTGGATTATCCGAAGCAGACTTCGCCGCCTTCGAACGAGCGTGGCATGCTATGCAAAGCGATCTGGCAACCTGGTCGCGACACGGAGAACTCCGCGAAGCCGATCGCAGCGGCCATGGGATCCCAGGCGATCAGCCGGAATTGGTCACGGCCGCCATCGCTGACATCCTGGCAACTTGCCGACATTGAGGCGTGACAGTTAGGTCGCGCTAGAAACGCGTCAACCTTTCACGGCCGGAATCGGTATCTGCGGCTCGTGACCGCGCTTGTACACCAGAATCGTGCGCCGGTATTCAAGGACCACAGTGCCGTCCTGCTTGAATCCCGTTGTCCGGATCTCAACCAGCCCCATATGCGGACGCGACTTCGATTCGCGCTTGCTCAACACTTCGGTCTGCGCGTAAATCGTGTCGCCCTCAAACACCGGCGCAGGCATCCGGACCTCATCCCAGCCCAGATTCACCGCGTACTGCGAAACATCGGCGACCGACAGCCCCGTCACCAGCGCCAGCGTAAACGTCGAGTTCACGAGCGGCCTGCCGAACTCGGTCTGCGCCGCATAGTGTGCATCAAAATGGATCGGATTCGAATTTACCGTCAGCAGCGTGAACCACGCGTTGTCCGTCGCCGTGACCGTCCGGCCGAGCGAATGACGCAGCGTCTCCCCAACCTCGAAGTCCTCAAAACAACGCCCCTGTCCGCTCATCGGCCTGTCTCCTTCGGTGGCAGCTTCTTCAGCACCGCCAGCGCCATCCGGTAACTCGCCGCGTCGATCATCTTTCCATCCAGATTCGCCGCGCCTCGGCCCGCCGCCGCAGCCGTCTCGCACGCCTCCACAACCCGCCGCGCGTGCGCCGATTCCTCTTCACCCGGCATGAAGATCGCCTTAGCCGCCTCCAACTGCGCCGGATGGATGCACTGCTTGCCGTCAAAACCCATCGCCCGCGCAATCCGGCAGGACTGCTCGAACCCCGCCGCGTCCCTGAACCCCGCAAACGGACCGTCCATCGCCCGAAGCCCATTCGCGCGCGCCGTCGCTACCACTGTGTGCATCGCCGCATGCCAGCGATGACCCGGATAGAGCGCATCGTGCGCATCCATCTCGCCGACCGCGCCCGCGGGCATCTGCATGGACGCCGCATAGTCGCCTGGCCCGAATATCAGCGCTTCCATCCGCGCGGACGCGCTCGCGATCTCGCGCGCGTTCACAAAGCCCGCCGCCGACTCAATCTGCGCTTCGATGCCAATGCGCCGCGCCAGTCCGTGGCTCAATTCGATTTGCGTCAGCAGCGTGTCGACGAACTCGACATCCGCCGCCCCCTCCGCCTTCGGCAGCATGATCAGATCGATCTGCTCGCCGGCGGCTTCGATCACCTCGACGAGGTCGCGGTACGTGTACGGTGTATCGACGGAGTTGACCCGCACGATGCGCGTCCGGCCGCCGAAGTCGAGCGTCCGGAAAGCCTCGATCGCGTTGATGCGCGCCGCCGCCTTCGCGTTCGGCGCCACCGAATCCTCGAGATCGAGGCAGACCGCGTCCGCGTCGCTCGCGGCTGCCTTCGCGATCATCGCCGCGTTCGAAGCCGGAACAAACAGCATCGTGCGGGCAAGCCGAATGGGTACTTCGTGTCGGACTAATCGCGGCATTCGCTCAATTCTCTCCCACCTCCGCGCCATCGCCAGTATTTCCCAGCTCAAGTTCGCGAAGGATTTCGTCTGTGTGCTCGCCAAGCCCCGGCACGCGGCCCATCCGCGGCGCAGCCCCTGCCAGATTGTGCGGCGGAATCAACGCGGGAATGTCACCGGATGGCGTTTGCGTTATCCTCCAGCGCTCCCGCGCTTTCAACTGCGGATGCGCCGCCACCGTAGGCACGTCGTTGACGGAACCCGTCGCGATACCTGCCTGGTCCAGCCAACCCAGAACTTCGGCGCGGCTGTACCCGGCGAATCGCCGTTCGATCAGGCCTTCGAGTTCCTCGCGATGTTCCAGACGCAACGGGTTAGTCCCAAATCGCGGGTGCGCCGCGAGCGAAGCATCCGCCATCGCCGCCTCGCAAAACCGTCGCCACTCCCGATCGTTCTGAATCGCGAACATCACCGATCCATCCGCGCACGCGTACGCTCCGTACGGCACGATCATGTTGTGTCGCACACCCGCCCGCGCCGGAGCCCTGCCCGAGCCGAGCCAGACGTACATCGGCGGCATCATCCATTCCGCCAGGCATTCGAGCATCGAAATATCGATTCGTTCGCCAAGTCCGGTCGTATGCCGGTTGAATAACGCTGCCAGGATCGAGGAATACGCATAGTGCCCTGCCGCTATATCCGCGACCGACACCCCCACCTTTGCGGGCGCGTCCTCCGACCCCGTGATGCCGACTACGCCCGATTCCGCCTGGATCAGCATGTCGTACGCCTTCTTGTCGCGGTACGGCCCATCGGGTCCATAGCCTGAGATTCCGCACCAGATCAGCCGCGGATGCCGTTCTGACAACTGCGCGTATCCGAATCCCATCCGCTCGACCGCGCCCGGAGCCAGATTGTGAAGGAACACGTCCGCGCCGTCGAGCATGCGCGAACACACCTCAAGATCACGCGACTGTTTGAGATCGAGGACCATGCTTCGCTTGCCGCGGTTCAACCATGCAAAGTACGCGGAGACGCCATTTAGCACTCCGTCATAGCTCCGCGACGGATCGCCCTCGCCCGGACGCTCGATCTTGATCACATCCGCGCCGAGGTCGGAGAACTGGCGCGAACAGAACGGCGCGGCGACCGCCTGTTCAAGCGCGACGACGCGCAATCCGTCGAAAGGGAGGGGCGCACTCATGAGGCAGGCACGAGGTTTCGAAACGCGCTCGCCATGTCCGCGCACGCCTCAATCGACCGGACCACTGCGAGCGCGCGCTCAGCGACAGCGGATCCGAAGCGCGGTGCAACGAGGCCCGTGAACTTGGCCTCAAGCGCCTCCGTCGACACCGGATTCTCCGGATTGCCGCGCGGAAAATCGCTTTCCGCCGAAACGGCCGTTCCGTCCGTCAGCCGCACGCGGACGCGCGTCGGCCAAGCCGCTGGATACTTAGCCGTCAGGTCGGCGGCCACCGCAACCCGCGTCCGCTCGATCAGCGAGCGGATACCAGGATCGATGACGCCCGACGCAGAAAATCGTTCCGGCGCAAATTGATCGAGTCCGGACGATCCTTCTTGCAACGCCACCGCCACGCAATACGCCAAGCTGAACTTCGCTTGATACGCCGTCCGCGGGACCGATTCCTTGACGATCTCGAAGCCCGGCCCGTAGGTGTCGATCTCGATCGCGGCAATCTCGCCCAACGCATCCGACCCCGCCCAGCCGCCTTCCGCACGCAAATCGAGCGCTACATCGATCGCCGTATGCGTGTGCCCGCAGCACGAATGCAGTTTGTAGCAGTTCTCGCGGATCTTCCAACGCTCGCCCAACCCGTCAATGACTCGCGTCGCGTCATGCGACGCACTCATCGCCCGGAAGAACCCGCGGTCGCCTTCCAGAATGCGCGACGCGCCCGTAAACCCAGCGAACGCCAGATCGGCGGATAGCACCCCGTTCATCGCCGCCTTTCCCGGATGCAGATGCTTGCTCATCGCTCCGTCGGCGTTGAATTCCCACAGCCCGGCGGCCTGCGTTCCCGCGCTGCCGAGCGCGTCGATCATCTGCTTCGCGTCGAGGTGGAGCAGGGAAGAGGCCGCCGCGGCCGCGCTGAACGTCGCCGCGGTGCCCGTCGGATGCCAGTAACGGTAGTGGCTCGGGTTCACTGCCTCGCCGACGCGGAGCGCCGCCTCATACCCCACCGCGACCGCAAGCAGGAAGTCGCGTCCGCTCGCGTGCTCCCGTTCCGCCACCGCCAGCGCGGCTGGAATAATCGGAGCCGCCGCGTGGACCGTCGACGTCTTGTGGATGTCGTCAAATTCAAGAATGTGCGAGGCGACGCCGTTCGCGAGCGCTGCCGCTGCCGCCGAGCCTCGCCCGCTACTAAACACCGTAGCCTCGTCCGATGCCCCGAGCGACGCGGACACGCGTTGCGCGATTCGCGCGGGCGCTTCGAGGGACCCGGAAAGCGCAGAGCCGAGCCAATCGAGGATGGATCTTTGCGTGGCGGATACGTCCTCTGTCGCCAGCATTTCGAATCGCGCGCTCGCGAGCGCGTCCGCAAGACGGCGGCTGACGGAATCGGCGGGTGGAGGCGTGGCCATGATCAAAGAAGGCAAGCGGAGTCCGCGAACCGTTAGTGTATCCGACGAGCCAGCCTGTGTTCCGGCGCGCCTACTCGCCGACGACCAACACCGGCGCTTGGATCTCGTGCCGGACGGCATTGATGGTTGCGCCGTAGACCAGGTCCTTCAATCCGCGGTGGCCGTGCGCCCCCATCACTACGAGGTCCGGGCGAATCGCGCGGGCGTAGCGCACAATCTCCTGCCGGGGTTTCCCGTGCGCAACCACCAGCGTCGCGGCCACCCCCTGCGATTTCAGCGACTCCACGATCGCCGTGAAGTAACGCTCGCCCTCGGAGATCTCCGCGGTCGAAGACTCCGCCCCGAACAGCACGCTCGTGACGCCTTCTTCGACGTGGAATAGGTGCAGCCTCGCGCCATGCGGCCTGCCGAGCGCCGCGGCATGCGCGATCGCAATGCGGTCGCGATCGGTGTGATCCAAGGGCACCAGAATGTCCCGGTAGATGGGTATCGGAAGATCAGCGACTACCTTGCGTCCAAGATCGGCGACGACCTCCTGCGACAATCCCGTCGCCGCGTGCGGGAACCCGGTCGCCGTGCCATGCGAGCGCGATTTGGCGAACGACACCCAGACCAGCAATCCGCCGAGTCCGATGACCACGGGCGCCATCGCGAGCCAGACCCATGTTCCATTCGACTCCGCCCAGTCGCCGACGGTCGTATAAACAAGGCGTCCGTTCAATCCGACGATCAGCACCGTCGACGCCCACGCGAGCACCCGCACCCAGCCGGCGTTCGCGAACTCGCCCATGCGCGATCGGTCGCTTGTAAACCGAACCAGCGGCACGATCGCAAACGGAAGTTGCAAGCTGAGGACCACTTGGCTCAGAATCAGCAGCGAATACGTTCCATGCTCTCCTGCGAAATGGATTACGAGCACGGCGGGAATGATCGCAATCATCCGCGTCAACAGGCGGCGCAGCCACGGCCGCATGCGCAGATCCAAAAAGCCTTCCATCACGATCTGGCCCGCCATGGTTCCCGTGAGCGTTGATGATTGCCCGGAGGCGAGCAGCGCGACCGCAAATAGCACGCTAGCCATTCCAGCGCCAAGAAGAGGAGTAAGAAGTAAGTGCGCCTGCTGAATCTCCGTCACGACAATCGATCGCTTGAAGAACACTGCCGCCGCAAGAATCAGAATGGCCGCATTGACGACCAGCGCGCCGTTCAGCGCGACGACCGAATCGATCAGATTGAACCGGCAGGCGGTCCGCTTCTCCGCGATACTCGCGCCAATACTTCGCGTCTGTACCAGCGCCGAATGCAAGTACAGATTGTGCGGCATCACGGTCGCGCCCAGGATTCCGATCGCGACATAAAGGCTGGCATCGGAAATTCGCGGAATCAGGCCGCTCGCCACTTCGGCGAGTATCGGCTTCGCCATCCACAACTCGACCAGAAAACAGCCGCCGATGATTACGATGAGGCCCAGCACGATCGCCTCGATCATTCGGATTCCGTACCGCGAAAACCAAAGCAGCAGCAGAATGTCACCGGCTGTCAGGACCACGCCGATAATCAGAGGAATCTTG
>JBDTTK010000147.1:0-8135 GCA_039930685.1 Bryobacteraceae bacterium
TGTCGGCGGTCCCGGCCGTAATCCGCGCCGTGCGGATCGACCCGGCCACGATGCTCAGGTCCGAGTAACCGGGAACGAGGGCGCTAGTATACGCTCTCGCGGAGATTCAAATATGTCTTTGCTATCGCGCATCCGAAATGTCTTTCGCGGCGAACGCGTGAACCGCGAGATCGACAACGAACTGCAGTCGCATCTCGACGAAGCAGTGGAAGCAGGCCGCGGGATCGATGATGCCCGCCGGGCGTTCGGATCGGTACTTGCCAGGCGGGAAGAAATCCGCGATCTGCGCGTGAACGCCTGGCTCGACTCGCTCCGGGCGGACGCGGTCTTCGGCTGGCGCCAGATCATGAAGCGCAAGGTGGCTTCCGCCGCGGCAATACTCTCGCTCGCGCTCGCGATTGGCGCGTGCACCTCCGCATTCCGCCTCATCGACGCACTACTACTTAGGCCGCTTCCTATTGCGAACGCCGATCGCATGTACGTGATTGCCCGCCAAGGCGTGGGTTCGGACGGCGCCTTCCGGATCAGCGAAAGCTGCGAGTATCCGTTGTTCCGGCGAATGCGGGACGCCGTGAGGGATCAGGCGGAATTGATCGCCGTCTCGTATGCCGACCGCGTGGACCTGACCTATGGCAGCGACGAGGAAATGGAGAAGGCGCACCGCCAGTACGTCTCCGGCTCGATGTTTGAAACCTTCGGGCTCCGGCCTGCCATCGGGCGCCTTCTCAGGGAAGAGGACGATCGCACGCCGGGCGCCCATCCGTACGTGGTGCTCTCGCACGAATATTGGACTCGGCGCTTCGCCGAAGATCCGAAGGTGGTCGGCTGGCGCGTGCGGATCGGCAGCGCCGTGTTCGAGATCGCTGGTGTGATCGATGGTCCGTTCACCGGAACAGAACCCGGCACCGCAGTCGACATTTTTCTTCCCGCGATGATGCAGCCCAACGTTATGCGTTCGGATTCGAGCTGGTTCCGTCCCTTGGCGGTGCTGAAGCCCGCTATGCCTGTGGAACCGGTTCGCGCTCGCCTGCGAGTGATCTTTGACACCTTTCAAGAAGAGCGGGCAAATGCCTGGAAATCTCAGAGCAAGCTGTTTCGCGAGCGGTTCCTTGCACAAACTCTGCTGCTGGAACGGGCTGGCTCCGGCACTTCGGCTATGCAGAAGGACTATCGGCGCGCGCTCACAGCACTCGGAACCCTCGTGGCGCTCGTGCTGCTGATTGCCTGCGCGAACGTCGCGAACCTGATGCTGGCCCAAGCGGCATCGCGGGCGCGCGAAATGGCGCTGCGCGTTTCGATTGGCGCGGGGCGCTGGCGTCTAATTCAATTGGTCCTCATCGAAAGCGCGTGGATCGGCTTCCTGGCCGCCGTGCTCGGGGGTCTCTTCGCGTGGCAATCCGCGCCGGTCATCGTCCGATGGATCAACCCTCCGGACAACCCGGCGTACCTGGCTCTTCCAGCCGATTGGCGTGCGCTCTCCTTCGGCTTTGCACTGGCGCTCGCAGTGACGATGCTATTCGGGCTCGTTCCCGCACTTCGCGCCTCGTCGGTGCAGCCGATAAGTGCGCTGAAGGGCGGTGAGGATTCGAGGCACCGGCCCCTGCTGATGCACGCGCTCATCGCACTGCAGGTGGGATTTTGCTTTGTTGTGCATTTTGCGGCGGGTCTGTTTGTCACGACCTTTGAGCGGTTGGCCCATCAATCGACGGGCTTCGCGACGGAACGCCTCGTGGTGCTCGAGACGGCGACGCAGCGTCCTCAGCCTCCGGCGGTATGGGACCAGGTCGTCGCCCACCTGCGAGACCTGCCGGGCGTCGACGGAGCCGCCCTTTCCGGTTGGCCCCTGCTGAGCGGCACTGGTTGGAACGGGTCAGTCTGGGTGGGAGGCGTCACCACCGATGTCTCCGCCTACTTCCTGGCCGTCTCGCCGGATTGGATACAAACAATGGGAATCCCACTGCTCGACGGCCGGAATCTGCGCCTCAACGACACCGGCCCCAGCGCGGTCCTGGTCAATGAAGCCTTCGTCAAACAATGCTTTGGAGGAATCAATCCAATCGGCAAGTCTTTTGAGAAAGCGACCGGCGACGGCGTCACCTGGAACCGGTACCAAGTCGTCGGCATCGTCGGGAACGCGCGTTACCGCAATATGCGTGAGCCAATCACGCCGACCGCCTACGTACCCTTCCATACTGTGGATGCAGCGGGCACGCCGCGGCCGACGCAGGCGGCTGCCATCGTCGTGAGAACTTCCCGCAAGAACCCGGCCGCGCTGATTCCCATGCTGCGTCCGGAGGTATCGCGCGCGCATTCGGAGTTTCGCGTCAGCAATGCCCGCACTCAGGTCGAACTCGTCCAGCAGCACACCGTCCGGGAGCGCCTACTGGCGATTCTCGCGATGTTCTTCGCGGGTGTCGCGGTCATCCTTGCCGGAGTCGGTCTCTATGGAGTCCTCGACTACTCCGTACTGCAGCGCCGCCGCGAGATTGGCATCCGGCTGGCGATTGGCGCCGGCGCGGCAGACATTGCCAGGCGAGTCACATCGGACGTTCTTATGATGGTGTGTGCTGGAACTGTAGGCGGCCTCGGACTCGGAATGGCATCCCTCCGGTATGTTGAGGCGCTTCTCTATGAAGTAAAGCCTACTGACGTCGGCTTGCTGGCGGCTCCGATCCTCACCATAATCGCCGCAGCTTTGTTAGCCGCTGTGCCCGCCATCCTGCGGGCCGTGCAAATCGACCCGGTATCCATGTTGCGATCCGACTGAGCAACTACTCCGTCGCCGGAACCGCCTCGCCCGCCAGCACCGGACCCGCCTGGCGCAGCCGCATCGGCTGCTTCTTCCAATACGTCAGCGACCGCCAGCACCACTCGAGCGGACCGAATCGATAGTGCCTCAGCCAGATCGGGCTAACGATCAGTTGGAAGACCCAGATCGCCGCGACCACATAGTACAGCTGGTAGCGTTCGAGCGTGCCCATCAGCCGTCCGCCGACGTGCGGCGCATAGCCGTAGAACAGCAGGCTGCAGACCACCGAATGCGTGATGTAGTTGGTAAACGCCATCTGTCCGACTGCGGCCAGGCGGTCCGTCATCCAGCGGAATGCGCCGGCCTTGCAGATCAGGATGATTACGGCCATGTGGCCCAATGTGAACAGCAGCCGGCCCGGCTCGTACGTTCCAAACCAGGTTTGCGTGACCACCGGGTCGAAGTCCCACGCGACGGACTGCCAGACGAATGCCGAGACCAGCGGAATCCCAAGTCCATAGCCCGCGACCGCCATCCACGCGTAGAACTTAAACGAGCGATCGCCCGATAAGATTCCCATCTTGATGAAGGCCATGCCGATCAGCATGAACGACAGCATGTCCCACAGGAACGGGAAGTAAATCGGGAATTGGTGGAACCGGAACACCTCCGGCGCACGGCGCTTCATCTGTGTGCCGTAGTTTTTCGTGTAATCGCCGTAGTATTTGTCGATCTCGTCTTTGGGAGGAAGCCAGCTCTTCTCCTGCTTCTGCCAACTCTTGAGTTTGTCGCTTTGTTCTTCCGTCAGCGTCTTGCCGGCCTTCTGGTCGGCGTACAACTTCATGGCCGCCGCTCGATCGGACTTCACGCTGAATCCCTGGCCCGTCATGGCCGCGCCGAGTAGGACGATTTGAACGCCGGCGATCCACAGCAGTGTCTTGGCCGAGAACTTGCGCATTGGAAACAACAGCAGCGCCAGAAATCCGTATGGGAACAGAATGTCGCCGAACCAGATCAGATACCCGTGGACCATGCCAAACAGCATTAGCCAGAAGTTACGGCGATAGAAGATGTCAGCGATTCCCTGAGCTGCTTCCCCGCCCCGCTTCTCGCCCCTGGTAATCAGTAAATAGGCGCCCGCGCCGAACATCATCGAGAAGATGGCGCGCATCTTGCCGTCCCAGAAAATCATCTGGACCGCCCAAAAAGCCAGGTTGATTCCGTGATACCCGCCCGCGACTTTCGGGTTGCTCGACGCAGCCTCGGGCAAACCCCAACTGAGAATATTCATCAGCAGAATGCCGAGCAGCGCAAATCCGCGCAGGACGTCCATGTTGCGGATGCGGTCCACCGCGGACACGGGCGCGTTTTCGCCCGCCGTTTGGACTTTGTCAAGCAGTGCTGCCTGCGCTTCTACATGAGCAGGCGCTCGCTCAATCAGGGCATCGACCGGCGCCACGTCCGGCAGGAGGCTGGCAGCCTGCTGTGGTGTAAGACCCTCTCCAGGTGTCATGAATCCCGTTCCTCCGCAGACGTAGGTTTGAGCCATTATAGCGGCGATACACTACGTACGTATGCTTCGTGCGCTTTGTTTACTCGTTTTTGCCGCCTTTTCGCTGCATGCCCAAAGGAACTTCGATGTTCAGGCACTGCTCCAACTGCAAAGGATTGGCGATCCGCAGCTTTCGCCGGACGGCAAGATCGTCGCGTTCACGGTCCAAACCGTCAATATCGAAAAGAACACCAAGCCGCAACAGATCTGGACGGTGCCGCTCGAGGGAGGTACGCCGCGCCAGATCACAAGCGAAGGGAACAACGAGCGTGCGCGGTGGATGCCTGATTCGAAGGGCATCGTCTTCATTTCGGATCGCGGAGGCGCTTCCCAGGTTTGGAGTATGAAGGCCGACGGCACGGAAGCGAAGCAACTCACCCGCCTGCCGACTGAGGCCAGCGGGGTCAGCCTGTCACCGGACGCCAAAAAGATCGTGTTTCTGAGCGACGTCTATCCGGAATGCGCCGCTTCTGTCGATTACGACGAACCCTGCAACAAGACCAAGCTCGATGCCGAGGCGCAAAACAAGATGAAGGCCCGGGTCGTGACCTCGCTGCTCTACCGCCACTGGAACAAGTGGCAGGGCTCACGCCGCCAGCATATCCTCTCCGCGAACGTCGACGGGACTGGCATTCACGATCTGACGCCCGGCAACCGGACCGTGCCGCCCTTCTCACTGGGCGGACCCGACGACTATGTGATTTCGCCCGATTCCAAAGAGGTCGCCTACGTCACCAACCTCGACGCGGAGCTCGCGACCAGCACTAATTCCGACATCTTCACCGTCCCCATCGAAGGCGGAGACGCATCTCGCGTCACGACTGGACCCGGCGGTGACGCAAGCCCTTCCTATTCGCCCGATGGAAAGTACATCGCGTTCCGATCGCAGCAGCGCGCCGGTTACGAATCCGACCGCTGGCGGCTCTGCGTCACGGAACGCTCCGGCCTGTTGCGGACCACGGTGGTCACCGAAGGGCTCGACCGCAACGTCCTTGGCATGACCTGGATGCCCGACTCGACCCGCCTCGTATTCGTCGTCGAGGATCGTGGACGCCACAATCTACACCTGATTTCGCTCGCCGGCGGCGGTTCACGCGCGATCGTCAACGGATCTTCCAGCCTGGACGACGTGCAGTTCACGAAGGACGGCCGCACGATGCTCTATTCGGAATCGTCCGGCTCCCGGCCGACGGAGATCTTTCGCGCAACCTCCGGAGGAGGAGCGGGCGTCCCCCTCACGCACCTCAACGACTCGCTTGTGGCGAGCTTCATGCTGAACAACTTCGAGGAGATTTCGGTGGAAGGAGCTGAAAAGACCCGCGTCTCGAGCTTCGTCGTCAAGCCGCCGGGATTCCGCGAAGGACGCAAGTATCCGGTCCTGTTCCTGATTCACGGCGGACCGCAGGGCGCATGGGGTGAGCAATGGGGCTACCGCTGGAATCCGCAGGTCTTTGCAGCGGCGGGGTTCGTCGTCGTGATGCCCAATCCGCGCGGTTCTACCGGCTACGGCCAGAAGTTCTGCGACGACATCAATCAGGATTGGGGCGGCAAGGTTTATGACGACATCCTGGCGACGGTCGACTACGTCGCGACGCAGCCCTGGGCGGACGCGGACCGCTTCGCCGCCGCCGGCGGAAGCTATGGCGGCTACATGGTCGATTGGCTGCTCGGCCACACCACACGCTTCAAGGCGTTCGTGACGCACGCCGGAGTCTACGACCTCCGCAGCATGGCGGCCGAGACCGAGGAACTATGGTTCCCGCTTTGGGAGTTCCACGGCATGCCCTGGGACAATCCGGAGCTCTATCAGAAATGGTCGCCGAGTTCCTTCGTGCAAAATTTCAAGACGCCGACGCTCGTGATTCATGGCGAACTGGATTACCGAGTGCCGGTGGGGCAAGGCACGCAGTTGTTCACGGGGTTGCAGATGCAGAAGGTTCCGTCGAAGCTTTTGCTCTTCCCCGACGAGGGTCACTGGATCGGCAAGCCGCAGAACTCCGTCTTCTGGTACAACCAATTCCTTGAGTGGATCGGCGAATGGACGGCCAAAAAGTAGTCGTAAGGGCCGGGCATGCAATGGCGACTACGCGCCAGGCGACTTCGCTAAGCTCCGCCGAAGCAGATCCAGCGCCGCAATCACGGCCAGTCCGCGAATCCGGTCGCGGTCGCCAGGAAATCGCACACGCCGCGCCTCGAAGAATCCGCGTCCCGCGCAGCCGATGAACACCGTGCCAACCGGAGTGGCGTCGCTGACGCCCGCGCCCGGTCCGGCATAGCCAGTCACCGACAGCGCCCAGGTCGATCCTGTCTTCTCGCGGGCGCCCTCGGCCATCGCGCGAGCGCACTCCTCGCTGACGGCCGTAAATTCCGCCAGCAGTTCCGGGCTCACCCCCAGAAGCTTGATCTTCATCGCTTCGGTGTACGTCTGGAAGCCGCCGAGGAAATAGTCGGAACTCCCGGGCACGCTCGTAATCCGGCCGCCGAGCATCCCCCCCGTGCAGCTCTCGGCAACGGACAACGTTTCGCCCATCGTGCGCAATGTGTCGCCGACCACCTTCTCGAGCGAATCGCCATCGAATGAATAGATGCGATCGCCGAGCAGCGCCTCGATGGGCGGTCCAACTTCTTGGAGCAGCGTCTCGGCCTGCTCGGGCGTCTCGGCACGTGCGCGTAGGTGGATATGGACGTCGCCCGGCGATGCCAGGATGGTCGTCGCTGGGTTCGTGTACTTCGTGTAGATCGGCGCGATCAGCGCATCGAGATCGGACTCGCCAATACCCGAAACACGATAAAAGCGCGTACGGATCACCTGCTTCGGCAGCCGCTCTTCAAGACGCGGTTTGCACTCGCGAGTAAACATCGGTTTCAGTTCGCCAGGCGGCCCGGGAAGCAAGAGGACGATGCAGGATCCCGCCTCAATCCATTGGCCGGGCGCCGTTCCGCGCGGGTTATTGAGGATGCGCGCGCCTTCGAGAAGATACGCCTGGCGCTTGTTGATTTCGGCCATGGTGCGCCCGAAGCTGCGGAAGCGTTCCTCAATCCCCTCGCAGATTTCCTGGCTGAAGAATTGCTGCACACCCAATGCGGCGGCGGCGGCATCGCGGGTGACGTCGTCTTCGGTCGGTCCGAGGCCGCCCGTGAGAATCACGATTGCAGACCGTTCGATCGCAGTGCGAATCGTTGCGGTGAGCAGAGCACGCTCATCGCCCACGATGGACTTGCGGACGACCTCCACGCCAAGCGTATTCAGTTGATCCGTCAGCCAAAGCGAATTCGTGTCGATTTTCTCTGGAGTCAGCAGTTCGCTGCCGACGGCGATGATCTCCGCGTCAGGCATGCCGATTAGAAGAGCTCTTGTCCCGCGATCCCGGTGTCCACTCGGAACAGCGCGTTGTTGGTCGACACCACGATCGCACGCGCGGGCGTGAACGCAAGGCCGACGATGCCCGGTCCCGACAGGAAGAGTTCCGCGCTGCGGTCTAGCCCAATGCGGACCACTCCGCGGCGGCCTCCGAGCGAAGATGCGACGTAGAGCCGACCCTCTTTATCGAATGCCATGCCCTGCGGACGGCCCAGCCCACGGTAGTAAATCTCCGGCTCGCCTGCGCTCGAAATGCGATGGACAGAGTCGAAGCTCGAAGTGGTCGGACCGGTTACGTACAGAAATCCGTCCGTTCCGAACGCGAGGTGGTAAGCGGCAATCGATGGTTCAATCGTCGCGAACACGTAAATCTGGCGGTTGCGCGCGATCTTGAAGATCGTGCCGCTCCGATCGCCGACAAAGAGATTCTCTTCGGGGTCGAAACAAAGGCCGGTCGCGACGCCCATGCCCTC
>JBDTTK010000148.1:0-8080 GCA_039930685.1 Bryobacteraceae bacterium
TGCTGATCGGCATCGTCAAGAAGAACGCCATCATGCAGATCGACTTCGCGCTCGAGGCTGAGCGCGAGGGCATGTCGCCTCAAGAAGCCATCTATCAGGGCTGCCTGATTCGCTTCCGGCCGATCATGATGACTACGATGGCGGCGCTGCTGGGCGCGGTGCCGATCGCGATCGGCTACGGCGCGGGCGGCGAAGCGAGACAACCGCTCGGCGTGGTGGTCGTCGGCGGACTGCTCTTCTCGCAGTTGGTGACGCTGTACCTGACGCCCGTCGTCTACACGTACCTGGCCAACGCGCAGACGTGGTGGCTGAGCCGCCGGCGTAAGCCGTCCATGCGCGAACAGATCCCCGTCGAAGTCCACGGAGACTAGGCCGGTAGGGCGGACGGGTCTTCCCGCTCCGTTTACGGCTTAAACGTGATGTCGGACTCCGCGCCGAACTTGCGGTAGTTGCGAAAGTCGATCACGTTCCGGCTGCACTGGTTCGATCCGCGAACACAACTCAGACTCTCCGAGTGCACCGGCAACAGGAAGCTGCCGCTCGAAATGCGGACGAAGTCGTAGTCCGTCGCGGATTCGACCGTGTCGAGCGGGAAGTCCTTCGGCATGTTGCGGGTCTGCATCTCGATGCGCAGCACGCGGGCTGTCTCCTTATCGATCCAGACCGTGCCGCGGTACGCCGGCCGGAAGGACTGCCCCTCGGTCAACACCTGCCAATGGGAATTGGGCTGCTCGACAAGGAAGCCATACACGCGCGCCGCGCGGTGCACCATGGTTTCAGTGCCGCGAGGCCGGAAGTCGGCATTGGTTGCCGGTGAAAAGAGGTCCTGCAAAATGGTAGCGAACTCGCCGGTTGACCACGCGCCCGTCTCCTCGACCTTGCCTTTCGAGGGCTTGCCGTTCAGCATGACGTTGCGGTAGTGCTCCTTGCCGTTCTCGTACACAACATCCGTCTGGATGTTGTCCTGCGGAATCCAATTCGCTTTCGAGCCCGTGCTGTAGTAACGCGTCGTGTGCTGTTTCACGACGTAGTTCGGGAGTGTCTCGACGAACGACGTCGCCATTCCGCGGGCTTGCTCAATGAACGGATCGACCTCTCGTTCGGCGTCCTTGCGTTCGGTCACTTCGGCCACTTCCCGCTGCGGCAGAGATTCGCGGCCCGGTCCGGTGACGGTCTGGCCCGCTCGCGCCCGGTCGACCGAAGTCGGCGGATGCGCTTCCGCAACTTCGACTTCGTCGCCGGCGGACGACTTCCGTGGAGCCGGCTTACCGCGTGAGAGGCGGGGCGCATCCGGATCGCGCGGCGGCGCGGACCTGACTTCCGTCGGATTGATCGACTCGCGGTCTGGTTCTACGTCGACCTGCTTCTGCGGCGGATCATTCCGCGCCGTGGTCTTCTGCTCGTCTTTCTCTGACGCCTTCTTGTCGCCCTCGGAACCCGGAGCGCGCCGGAGTTTGGGGCGTCCGTCGTCGTTGGCTTTCTCGGTACGCGCCGGACTTTCTTCACTCATGCGGACGTCATCGCCGACAGGCTGCCGCGCGGCCGCCCGTTCGGACGGCGTTCCGCCTTTCTCGAACGTGACGCGGCGCGCGTAAAGGATCCCCTTTTCGTCGGCCGACGCTTCAATGAAGAGATGGTCGCCCGGTTGCAGATCGGCCGGGTTCAGGGTGTTCGCGCCCTCGAGATATTTCGTGGTCGACGAATGGTGGATGTGGATGATGCGCTTGTCCTCGGTTTCGAGAACGAGTTCCGAGGATGCAAACTTCCGCAGCATGCCGCGGACGCTCTGCGTCGCGACAGCTTCCTCCGAGTTGGCTTTCTTCTTGCCTCGCCCAATCGTCGGAATGCTGGTCCCGGTGCCTTGCGGATAACGCGGGTCGGTGCCGGGAGGATAGCGGCCGGGCGGATACCCGCCGCCGGGATATCCGCCGCCGGGAGGGAATTGCGGCACCACCTGCGCGTATGCAAGCGGGAGGCCAAGCATCAGGAACAAACCAATCCGTTGAATCCGCATAGGATGCCTCTTGGACGAGAGCGTGCGAGGTCAGGTTACCAGTATTCGCCCAGGGCCTCAATGCCTCGGGTCGCCGGGGTGTGGGAGTCTGAGAGTACCGTCCTGATGAAGAAGCCGTCGGTTCCTTTCTGGCTGCTGCCAAACGTGCTGAGCCTGGACGCTCCCGTGGTGGCCGTGCTGTGGCAGGATCTGCTGGCGAGGAGCGAAGGCGTGGAGCCGCGCGCGTCCGGCCGCGCCGTCCTGTTCCTGACCGTTTGGGCGATTTACCTGGCGGACCGGCTGCTCGATGCGCGTCTGTCCCCGCAAGCCGTCGAGGCGCCGCGGCATCGGTTCTATCGTGAACATTGGCGAGCGGCGGCAGGCCTGCTGGCGCTTGTGGCGTCGCTCGATCTGCTCGTCACGGTGCTGTGGCTGCGGCCCTCCATCTTCCTGAGCGGGATGCTGGTGTTCGCGGCGGTGGGGGTGTACTTCGGGCTGATCCACTGGCTGGGAAGCCCGGCTGTCCCGAAGGAACTGGCGGCGGCGCTGCTCTTTGCGGCCGGGGTCCAACTGGTTCCGTGGAGCCTCGCTCCGGGCCTGTCGGCGATGGGCTCCGCGCACTTTGCCGGGTTCTTCGGTTTGTGCTTTTCGAATCTGGTGATGATCGAACTGTGGGAATGGCGCGGATCGGCCGCTGGCGCGGATCGGCCGAATGCCCTGACACTGCTGGCCGGGAGCGCAATGTATTGGCTGTTGGGCGTGCTGGTGTTGGTCTCCGCGATCCGGTGGAGCGACCCAGCAAGTTGGGCGATCGCGCTGAGCGCGATGGCGCTGGCCGGTTTGTGGGCGAGCAGTACTCGCCTGAGTCCGGATGTCCGGCGGGTCTGCGCCGATGCGGCGCTGCTGACTCCCTGCCTGGTCTTCCTCCTCCGATGAACGCCGATCGCATTGCCGCCGTCTACCGCTGGATTGAGTATGCGGCCTTCGGCCGCGCGCTCGAAGCGCGCCGGTTCGCCACACTCGACGAGGCGGCGGGCGCGCGATCGGCTTTGATTCTCGGAGAAGGCGACGGGCGGTTCGTGGCCGAACTCGTGCGGCGGCAGCCGGCCATTCGCGTGGACGTCGTCGAGGCCAGCGCGCGGATGATTGCACTGGCGCGCCAACGGGTATCGGAGTCCGCGCGCGAGCGGGTGCGATTTGTGTGCCAGGACGCTTTGACGGAGCCGCTTCCGCAGCCCGGCGGCTACGATCTCGTCGTGACCAACTTCTTCCTAGATTGCTTTGAATCGAGGGAGGCGGCGGCGGTGATCGCCAAATGCGCGGCGGCTCTCGAGCCGGGCGGGCGATGGCTGGTCGGCGAGTTTCGCGAGCCTTCGCGGGGCGTTGCGCGGCTGCATGCCCGCGCCTGGTTGGCGGTGATGTACCTGTTCTTCCGCTGGACTACCGGGCTTCGGCCGCGGCGGCTACCCCCCTGGGAGGATTTGCTTCGGTCAGCGGGGCTGGTGCTGGTCCGGGAACAACGGGCGCGATTCGGGCTGCTGGTCTCTCAGGTTTGGGCGAAGCCGGTCTAGTACGGATCCCTGACGAGAGCGGCACATTGTCGGGGTCCCAGAAGCGAGGATCTCGTCGTTCATCGGCATGTGAGCGGACGGCGCGGTCACGTCGGTTTCGATCCAACCAGGCGCGATCGCGCTGAGTGTACGCGAATCGGTTCGGCCAACCTGGCGACGGGAATTCGTGTTATTCCATGCTCATGGCCATCCAACCGAGGCTGTTGCCGCCGATTGTGCTGGCGGGAATGATCGCCGCTCTCGCGGCAGCTCAGCCGGGTGGATCGCAATCCGAGGTTCGCCGCGACTTCTTGAAACGGCTGTCCGCGGCCGCCGTCGAGCGCACCCATCACATCGTTCGGTATGAAGCTGCCTACGTCCGGATCGCCTATCCCGGCGGAGACGTCCCGGCCGCGACGGGAGTCTGCTCGGACGAGGTCATTCGCGCGTACCGCGCGCTCGGGGTGGACCTGCAAAAGGAGGTCCACGAGGACATGATGGGCAATTTCGCAGCCTACCCGCGCAGGTGGGACCCCGTGCGTCCGGATTCGAACATCGATCACCGGCGGGTGCCAAACCTCGGGGCGTTCTTCGCACGGAAGGGCGAAGCGCTCGCGATTACGCGGCGGGCGGAGGACTATCTTCCCGGCGACCTGGTGACTTGGGATCTCGGAGGCAATGTTCCGCACATCGGAATGGTTGTCGATAAGAAGCTCGCGCCCCACGGGCGACTCCTCCTGGTTCACAACATCGGACGCGGTCCGCAGATGGAAGACGTCTTGTTCCACTGGAAGATCACGGGGCACTACCGCTATTTCGGCCCGCGGCATTAGTGCGAAACGAAGCCAGAAGCCGGTTCCCATTCGACCCCGAACCAGCCGGACTAACGCTGCACCCGTCCCGAACCAAGGCCTCCGTTGCGAAACGAAGCCAGAATTAAGTGTCGGAGCCGCGTACAAAACGAAGCCATTTGGCGATAAGCGCTTTGGTCTGAGCGGTCTCGGAGATATTCTCAAAGGGCACTTGCTGTTCGGTTGCGAAACGAAGCCACTCCGAGCTTGCAACCCGGCGCTCGTCTTTCCTTGCGAAACGAAGCCAAATTCAGGAGCTCAGCCTTACCGGTTCGTCAAAGAGCACCGCCGGACTCCAAATGGCCAAGCTAAATCCGATGCGAGGCTACCATGCGCGCAGAGGGTAAGGTTGGCGAGGGGAGGGCGATGTGGTTTAAGAATGTGAGATTTGCGACAAAGCCTTCGGCTGCGATCGAGTGCGTGGGCTTCCCTACGCTCGGAAGGTTCTCGTCGATTCGTTTGTTGATAAGGAATGTGTTGCAGATTACTTTCAGGTCGCCTTTGCTCTTAGTTCGGTTATCGTTTCTGTCGATAAGTGCTTGGTATAACTATCCATTTGACGTGTAACTCTGTGGGTCATAGTATTGCTTAACCCTTTCCGATCCCATAGACCCACTTGAACGAGGTGCTCGCTTAAATGTCAAAGATTCTCCTTGCCCTAGTGGCCATGGCAGGCGTAGCCCTGCCTCAATCCACGGGATCCCGTCTTAGCGGCACCGTCCAGGATTCTTCAGGGAGTGTTATCCCAGGCGCGCGCGTCATGTGTGTCAATACTAAGACCGGATTTCACGAGGACACGGCGTCGAATGAAAAGGGATTTTTCCTGTTCTCGACCGTGCCTCCTGGTAACTACACAATCACCACTGAGGCGAACGGCTTCTCCCGGAAGGTGATCAAGGATTTCCCGCTGACCGTCGCGGAGATTGCGAACCAGATCATCGTCCTCGAGGTCGGTGATGTTTCGACATCCATCCAGGTGGAGGCCAAGAACCTCGCGCGCGTACAGACTACCGACTCCCAACTGTCGTCGACGATCACCGGCAAGGAACTCGACGCGCTTCCGCTGGGCCATGAAGCACTCCAGGTCAACCGCTATCTTCCAGGCGTAGCCGCGAACGGCGGCGCCGACAAAGTGAACGGCACTCGCGTCGGTAGCAACTCCATTCTGATTGACGGCGTGGATTCGGTAAGCCCTCTTCGCGTACAGAACGGCGCAAGCATCGTCCCCACCAACGTCGACGCGACTGCCGAGATGCGGGTGGTCCTCTCAGGCGCTCACGCCGAATATGGCCGCGGCGCGGGCGCCCACACTGAGGTGATCACGCGGGCCGGCGGGAACCGGTTCTCGGGCAATGCCTTCTGGTACGTCCGCAACAATGCGTTCAACGCGAATAATTTCTTCAATAACGCAGCCGGCGTGAAGAGACCTTATCTGAATCAGAATTACGTCGGCGTCAGTCTCGGCGGACCGGTGTGGAAGAACAAGACGTTTTTCTTCGTGAACACCCGTTACAAGCAGACCCGGTCTCAATCGACCCTGGTCCGCACCGTTCTTCGCCCGTCTGCCAAGAGCGGCACCTTCAGCTATCTGACGCCCGGCACCCAGAATGTCCAGACATTCAACATCCCGGCCAACGATCCACGCCGTCTGGGAATCGATCCGCAGGTCGCCAAGATTCTGGCCCTGCTCCCGGATCCGAACGACAACACGATCGGCGACGGCCTCAACACGGGCGGATATCGCTTCAACGCTCCCACCAGCGGAACGGAACGGCAGTTCACGGGAAAGCTCGATCACCAACTCACGGCATCCAATCGCCTCTTCTTCCGCTACACCTGGCTGGGAGCACCCGGAACCAGCGCCGCCACGTATCCCGGCCAAGTCACCGGTTCATCGGTGACCAGCAACTCCGGCTTCGCCGCCGGATCGGATTGGGCTCTGCGTCCGACGCTGCTGAATGAGTTCCGCATCGCGAACCAGGAGGCGGACACCTACAACTCGCTGCCCGCGCGCCTGGCCGGACCGATGATTCTCTCGGGCGGATTGTTTACAGATCCCCTGAACCCCGCTTTTCCGGTCGCGAATCTGGCTCCCGTATTCAACGTCCGGGACAACGTGACCAAGATTGTAGGGACGCACACGATCAAGGCCGGCTTCACGGTGAGCCGGACACGCAGGCAGTCGATCAACTACGCCGGCGTCTATCCGAACGTGACTCTGGCCCGTACCTTCAACAATGTGCCACCGGCCACCATCGGGCCTAATGGAACCGCAGTCATCTCGACTTCCGCGCGGCAGAACTTCGAGAGTCTCTACGACGTGCTTCTCGGCCGGATGAGCAACATCGACGTCACTTATTACAGCAACCTGAATGCGTACCAGGGCCTCGGACAGCCGAATACGCGCGATTTTCGTGAGCTCGACTACGGCTTGTTCACGCAGGACGACTGGCGCGTGAACCGCCGCCTTACGCTCAGCTTCGGCCTGCGTTGGGAGACCTTTAGTTCACCGACCGAAGCCAGGAATCAGCAGGGTGTTCTGGATGGCGCGGCCATCGTCGACGGAGTGACTCCGTCGTCCACACTGAAATTTCAGCAAAGCAACCAGTGGTACAAGACGGACCACAACAACTTCGCTCCGCGATTTGGCTTTGCGCTCGATCCGTTCGGAACCGGTAAGACCGCCATCCGCGGCAGCTACGGAATCTTCTTCGACCGCCCGCGTGATGACGACGCGCTAACGACGGTCGACTCCGGAACGCCGGGCTTCGTGAGTTCGCTCCAGGCTTTCCCCAACCAGGCGGGCTCGACGGACATCCGTCTTTCGGACGGCATCAATCCGCCGGCCGCTCCTGGTTCGATCACGCTGCAGCTTCCCGCGACCCGCTCGACCGCGATCACCATCATGTCGCCGAACCTGCGCACGCCCTACGTGCAGGAGTACAACCTCTCGATTCAGCGCGAGGTCGTCAAACATGTCGTGCTCGATGTTGGCTACGTCGGCAGCCGCGGAGTGAAGCTCCTCCAGACTCCCAACCTCAATCAGGGCAAGGTGTGGGGCGACTTCATGCAGTCGTTCATGGAGATTCAACAGTTCCAGAAGAGCGGCGCTGCGCCGTCCGCCAACAACACGCTCGTCAAGATTTTCGGCACGCCCGCCGCGGTGTTGACCTCACTAGGCGCAAGCAACTTCCTCACCGGCGCCGCGGGTACGGTGGCCAGCACGCTGGACACCACCTTTAACTCCCGCTTTGCGGCAGCCGGCGTTTCGCCGTACTACATCCGCAGCTATCCGCAGTTCACGAATCTGTTGGTTGGCACCAACCAGGGCCGATCCTACTATGATTCGCTCCAGACCAGTGCCCGCATCACGCTGCCCAAGCTGACCGCGCTGGTCGCCTGGACATGGTCGAAGACGATCGATACGTTCAACGAAGGTTCTCTGTATGACGCCTACAATCTGCGCTCCGCCCGCGGTATCGGTGACCAGAGCGTGCCGCATCAGGTCAGCGCCACCAGTGTCTACCAGCTACCCTTTGGCCGGACCGAAAAGTTCCTCAACGGTATCCCGGGCTGGGCGAATCAAGCGATCGGCGGCTGGAGCCTCTCAAGCGTCCTCCTGTTCCAACAGGGCTACCCGATGACGATCGGTTCATTCAATACGTCGGCGCGGGATCGGCCTTTGC
>JBDTTK010000149.1:0-8058 GCA_039930685.1 Bryobacteraceae bacterium
CAAACCTGCTCCGCCGCACTCGTTGCGACGATCTTCTGATTGTATCCGCGCGACCGCTGACACGCCCCGTGCAGGCGTCGCCAAGCGTTCGTTTACACTAGGGAGTCGGCCGAGACTTGCGCAAAGGTGCCGGCCTCGCAGTTGGGAAGTTTGGGTCGCCGGAAGGCATCGAGACAAGAGCTGTGGAATTCTCAAAGGATTTGTTTCAACGCCGGATCATCGCGCAACTGCCGGGCACCGCTGGAGAAGGTAAGCCTTCCCCGTCGCGGCCCGGTTCGCCAAACACAATCACGCAAGAAGAGATTGCGGACCTCGTCCAGATTTCAGAGGACCGCGCCTTCGTGGAGGCAGCATATCGGCGATTGTTGGGACGCGATTGCGATATTTCGGGAATGGCCAGCCACCTGGACGCGCTTCGCAATCACGTGACCAGGCGTGTCGTGGTGCAGCGGATTGTGGGTTCCGACGAGGGCCGAAAAAAGCACCTCACGATCGCTTCGACCAGCCCCTCGCTGGCCGGCCAGCGAACACAGGCGGCTCCGTCGATGTTCCGGCGATGGAGAGCGAGAGTGGCGGCGTGGATTCGCCTAATTGTACAGCGGGTCGTTTTGGCCCGGTTCGATACGATCGACTACAAGATGTCGTTCCTGATGGAGGAACTCACCTCCAGGACCGACGCTCTCTCCCAAAAAATTGATGAGAGCCTATGGGCGATCTCGGAAAAGCTCGACCGCCCTTCAGATCAGGGCAACGCCATCGTTGAAAGTCGCCTAGAATCAGTCCAGTCCGATCTGGCCCGCCTTGCTAGTGAAGTGGAGCGACTGGCTTCCACGGTGCGGTACGGGCAAGCGACGGAACACGAGATATTGGCTCAAACGCAGGCGCTGCGAGATCGTCTTTCAGAAGCCGCCCCATCCTACCCGCCCGTCGTGTCTTCGAGTAGCTCCTCAGAGACGCCCGCTGTCCTGGCGACGTTTGTGGATGGCATGATTATTGGCGTTCCGGCGACCGAATGGCGGGTGGCCGCACATCATACGTTTCGCGGCGTTATGCAGCCGGGAATGCTTCGCCTGTTCCGCTCGCTTGTCAAACCCGGCATGATCGTCGCCGATGTTGGAGCAAACGTCGGCGTTTTCACAGTGACTGGAGCCCGCAGCCTCGATGGGCTGGGACGAATTTTCAGCTATGAGCCTTCACCGGAGGTTTTCAAGATCCTGCGCGCGAACGTTCAGGTCAATGGCTTTCTCGAATCGGAAATCGTGCGCTTCTCTTCGTGCGCCGTAACTGATCATGTCGGGGTGAGTTCATTGACTGTATTTCCGGATGATTCGGGCCACAGCACGCTGTTTTGGCCGGATCGTGCCTCCGATTCGATCGCCGTGGACACGACGACCCTGGATCACGACCTGCGCCTCGAAACGCGCGTTGATCTGGTCAAGATTGACGCCGAGGGCGCGGAGAGATTGGTGTGGAATGGGATGCGGCAGATCGTCTCACGAGACCGGGACATTCAAATCCTGATGGAGTTCGCGCCCACCCATTTGCATCGGGCAGGCGTCAATCCCGGCGATTTTCTAGAGGAGATAAGCTCCCTCGGCTTCAATATTCTCAGAATCAACGACGTCTCCGGCGAGTTGGTTCACTCTTCCCGGAGCGACCTATGCTCCGCATTTTCGGCGAATCTATTTCTCACTCGAGATAAGCCGCGTGAAGCGACACTTTGAATGACTGAGCCCTTTGTTACGAAATGAGGCTCATTGTCGCCACTCGGTTATGTCTTCTGGATCCCGGTCTTCGAGAACTCGCGGTCCGAGTCACCACGGAACTGCAAAAACGCGGACATGAAGCCGAGACTCTGCTATTGCCATTCGATTCGGACGAAGCGAATCCGCTGGATCAACTGCTCGGTTTTCGGCTGTTGGACATTTCCGGGCATGGAGATCGATTGATCGCCATTAACTCGCCCTGTCACTTGCTCCAGCACCCGAACAAGGCAATCTGGATGGTCCCGGAACCCGAGCAGACTGACGCGTCAGAGACGCCACGTGGCCAGTGCCTCGACATCTCGGCGGCGCTGCAGCAAGCCAATCTAACTGGATATTCGGAGGCGAAGGCAATCTTCTTTGATCCGCGCGTGCCGCGCCCTCCATTGAGTGGACCAGAGCCATCGCCAATCAGCGAGCTATCTTCCGACGGGCTTCTGTCGCGTGAGGGCATCGAAAAGAGTGAAGATCCGCAGACAATCGTCGAGGTCTGGGATCTTGTGGTTTCGGCACTTACCGCATGAGAATCGCCGTCGTAAACAACACGGTTCCATTTCTTGCCGGCGGCGCCGAACACCTGGCCCACGCGCTCACGGCAAAATTGAATGAATTTGGCCATGAAGCCCACTCCGTCAGGATTCCGTTTTCCTGGGAGCCGCCCTCAAGGATCGTCGACAGCATGCTTGCCTGCCGACTACTCCGCCTGCCAAAGGTGGATCGGGTGATCGCGTTGAAATTTCCCGCGTACTACGTGCCGCACGAGAATAAGGTTCTCTGGCTGCTGCACCAGTTCCGGCAGGCGTATGATCTTTGGGGCACCGATCTGCAGGGACTGCCTTCGACGCCGGATGGCACGGCAATCAGGGATGCTGTACGCGAGGCCGACAATGTTCACCTGCGCAACGTACGGAAGATCTTCACCAACTCGCGGGTCACGTCGGACCGTCTTCAGTCGTTTAACGGTATCGACTCCGAGGTACTTTGGCCTCCTTTATTGAGTACGTCGCACTTATCCTGCCAGTCATTCGAGGATTTCGTCTTTTATCCCAGCCGGGTCAACGCGGCAAAACGGCAGTTGCTTGCGGTCGAAAGCATGCGACACGTGAAAGTACCCGGCCGATTGATCCTGGCGGGCAAAGGCGAAGACCCTGCCGAGGACGCTCGCATTGACTCGGCTATCCGCCGTCACAACCTGGAGGACCGGGTCGTGTGGGAGCGTACCTTTATTTCCGAGGAGCGAAAGGCGGATTACCTCAGCCGCGCGGCTGGTACTCTCTACATTCCCTACGACGAGGACTCGTATGGCTATGTGACGTTGGAATCGTACTTCAGCCGCAAGCCGGTCATTACCTGCTCAGACTCCGGGGGAACCGATGTACTCGTTAAGGACGGCGTGACCGGACTGGTTGCGAGTCCGGATCCGGCCGGGATCGCGGCCCAAATCGAAAAGGTACTAGGAGACCGATCCAAGGCGCGCGCGATGGGTCAAGCCGGCTACGAACTTGTCCAAGCGATGAACATCACCTGGGATCATGTCGTGCGGAGGCTGACTGAATGAAGATCGCGTGGGTAACGCCGTATTCGCGACAGAGTTCGATCGGTCGGCGCAGTGAAGAGATTATCGGGCGGCTTGCAGCATCGTGCGAAGTCGACCTCTGGCATCCGGAAACCGCGGACGAGCGTCCAACCGTTGTGCGGCGAAGGCGATTCACGCAAGCCGAAGACAAGCATGCGACCGAGTTGGCGGATTACGATCTGATTGCCTACAACATGGGCAATTACCTTCCATTCCACGGCGAAATCTATAAGCTCGCGTTGAAGTCGCCGGGGGTGATCATCCTGCACGACTTCGTCCTCCATCATTTCTTTGCCGCTTACTACTTTGAGGAATTGAAGAATCCTGCGCCCTACCGCGACGCGATGACCAGGCTCTATGGCAATCGCGGCCGACAGATTGCTGAAGGCATCATCGCCGGATCGCACACCAGAATTTGGGAGTCGGACGAAGTCGTCGACTTCCCCATGTTTGAGGATGTATTGGCGGGCGCGGATGGTGTGATCACGCATTCGAACTTCCTTGCGGACCGTGTTCGCAAGGCATTCGCCGGACCGGTGTGTACAATCCCCCTTTGTTTTGAGGCTCCGTCCCCAGCCGCGCCGCCCGCCGCGAACGATCTAGACCTGCCGCCCGAGCGGACGCTGATTGTAACGATCGGGCACGTCAACCCGAACAAGCGCTTCGAGTCCGTCCTAAAGACATTGGGAAGCTTGAAAGGACTCGTTCCGCCATTCCTATATGTTGTACTAGGGCCGTACGATAAGGCCTACCACAAGCGCCTCTTGGATCTTGTCAGGCAGCATAACCTAGGCGATTCGGTTCGCTTTCTTGGCTACGTGTCGGATGAAGTCCTGGACGCGTATCTGCGTCGAGCGGACCTCAGTGTCAATCTGCGATACCCGGCCCTTGAAGGTGCCTCGGGCTCGATCGTGGAGGAAATGAGTTACGGCAAGCCCACGATCGTGACCGACACTGGGTTTTATCGCGAGCTGCCGGATCATGTCGTCCTCAAAATATCGCACGGGAAAGAATCAATCGAACTCCAGGCTGCGTTGCGGAGGCTGCTGGTTGAACCGGAAGAGCGCCGCCTACTGGGAGCTCGCGCGCTGCAGTTTGCGCGCCAGCAATTCGACCCGGCAAGCTATGCGATCCGCTTTCTCGACTTCGCGGCGCAAGTGCGCCAGGCGAGGCCGGCAATCCGGCTGGCGGATCGGATTGCGTCAGAACTTCGGGACCTGGGCGTCACATGCCGAATGCCGCAGTCGCGGTCGATTTCGGAACGTGCCTATGACCTCTTTTTTAAGAAATAAGCTCGGGTGTAATGCCACCATTCAGGAGCCCCGAAGAGGACTCGCGTATGCCGCCTATACTCATTGACGACTATCCGTACTCTCCCAGGACCCGCTATGGGCACGGTCTCGCGCCTTCCCATCCGCGTTTGTTTCAGATCCTGGACGCCGATCGGCCGCGATATCGAGATGTACTGGCCGAGGTGCTTTCGTATCGCGATCACTTGATCAAGATCCAGTTACGATCCGCCCCTGAGGATGCGTCACCAGCATGGATCAATGATTTCCTTCCCGGCCTGGACTCGGCGGTCCTGTATTCGTTGGTCAGTTCCAGCAAGGCGGATATCTATATGGAGATCGGCTCTGGAAACTCGACGAAATTCGTCCGCCGGGCGATTCAGGATCAGGGTCTTTCCACGAAGATCGTTTCCATCGATCCGCATCCGCGCGAGGAAATCGACCAGCTCTGCGACGAGGTGATCCGGCAACCGGTTGAAGAAGTCAGCCTGGATGTTTTCTCGCGCCTTAAGGCCGGCGATATCTTATTCGTAGATCATTCGCACCGGTCTTTCATGAATTCGGACACGACCATTGTGTTCCTGGATATCCTTCCAGAACTCAAACCAGGCGTCCTGGTGCAGATCCATGACATCTACCTACCTTGGGACTATCCCCCGGAGTGGATTGAGCGGCACTACAACGAACAATATCTCCTGGCCTGCTATTTGCTCGCGAACCCTCGCTTTGAAGTCGTCCTGCCGGCTACGTTCGTGTCTATCGACCCGGAACTCAGCCAGCTACTGGCACCCCTATGGACCGATCCGCGAATGATTCCGGGCCCCGGAACACATGGAGCGTCTTTCTGGTTGCGGACCCTGTGACCGGCGGTTGGCGTCCAAGACCGTCATTCGCCGGATAGGGACCGATAACGATTCGAGTATTTTTGAAACGTCGCGCCAATGCTACAATAAGCGCTCGGTTTTAGCTTCGGGTCCTGGCAGCGTTTGCCCACTATTTCGCTGGAGCATTTTGCTTGCGCCTTCGTAATTCGCTCTCCTCAACGATTTTCTTGTTTTTCACCTTATTCGGATGTCTGCACGCAGCGACACCCGTTCCTGTTTCGGTGACCCCAGCGGTGATCGGCGCATCTCAAACCTTCTCGCTCACGGTCACGGAGACGGCGGGCGTTCAGGACATTGGCGTGGTCAATCTGCTGATAAACAATTATCTCGACGGAGGCCATGCCTGCTATCTGGCGTACAGCTCGCCGCAGAACGTGCTGTACCTGGTGAACGACGCCGGCAATAACATCAACGGAATCGTCCTCAATGGATCGGGCACCCTTTCGAATAGCCAGTGCACGATCAGCGGCGCAGGATCGTCCGCGTCGGGCGTCGGCACTACTCTGACCCTCACGCTGACCATCACGTTTAAGCAAGCCGCTTTTTCAGGAAACAAGGTGATCTGGGCCGCCGCACGCGACATCGCCGAAAACAGTTCCGGCTGGCGAAATCTGGGCGTCGCGCTGATCGCGAGCCTTACACCCACCTACCCTTCCCTCGTGACGATCAGCCCTCAGACGGGGACAGGCTCCGGCTCGCTGTTTTCTCTCCAGTTTCGGGACGCCACCTCGAATGCAAACTTTCGCACTGTCCAGTTCCTCCTGAATACCGCGATCGACGGCCGCTCAGCCTGCTACCTCGGATACGATCGGATCAACAATCTTCTCTATCTGGTCGATGACAACGGTGGATCGCTGCGCCCGGCGGTGATTCCCGCCCTCGGCGGCTCCTCCGGGTCCGGCACTGTGTCGAACAGCCAGTGCACCGTCAAAGGCGCGACTTCGGCCGTGCATACGACAGCAACCGATCTGTTCCTAGACATCGACCTGACGTTTTCCTCGGCATTCAACGGGCCGAAGACGACCTATTTGGGCGCGCAGACCGCGAACGGCGGGAACACGGGTTGGGTTGCCGGCGGCGGCTGGATGGTCGGCCAGGCCGGCGTCGACAGTGTGTATCCGGCGGATCAATCGACCGGAATCGCGACGAATTCCGGAGTCGTACTTCGCTTCACCACCCGCCTGAAGAACCCGAACACCGGCGCGCTGAAGCTTTTCCAGGGAGCGACTCCGATTGCGGGCAGCGTCAACATCTCGATCGATGGCTATTCGGCCGTTTTCGTTCCGACAACGCCGTTAGGTCCGCTGACGACGTACACGGTGCAGGCGAATGGATTCCAGTCGTTGGCAAGCGGAACAGTACCGAGTACCTTTGTGAGCGCGTTCACCACGGGCGCCCTCCCCGACACGGCCTACCCAACCCTGGTCTCCTACAGCCCCGCGACAACGAACCCCGTTCCGGTGAATGCGCCGATCGTTCTTCGATTCAATAAGCGGATCAACCCCGCGGGGCAATTTTTCAGCATTAATTTTCAGACTCCGGCGACAGGTCTGCCGGTCCTCACAGACGTTCAGGTCAGTGCGGATGGACTGACCCTGTCGGTTGTTCCCTTGCAGCCGCTCGCCGTCTCTCAGAACTTCGGCTTCTCCACGAATTCTCTGACGGATATCTTCGGCCACCCGATTTATGCCTCGCTCTACTTCACGACCTCATTCGCGGCGGATTCGCAAGGCCCTCGCTTATTGCGGTCCGTCCCCACATCCGGGGACACCGGCATTCCGATCAACGCGCAAGTTTCTCTGGCGTTCGACGAGGCCACGAGTTGGCCGAGCACTGTGTCGGGGTTGACGCTGACCGCGGCAGGCAACGCCGTCTCAACGACGATTACACGGAATTCGAGCGGCGACGTTTTGACGGTTGTTCCATCCGCGTTGTTGCAACCGAACACGACGTACACGGCAAGCTTCGCGGGTATTACGGACAGCGTCGGAAATCCAATCCAGAACGGCGGCTCCTTCTCCTTCACGACCGGTCCAGGGGCGGATCTTAGCTCGCCGACCGTACTTTCGGCGAACCCGCCTTATAACGCCACACTGGTGGGGACCAACGCTCCCATTCGATTCCGAGTCAGCAAGCGCCTGAGCGCCGGGATCGGCACCGTCTCGCTGTCCCGCGGGTCTGGCTTAATTGCTGCGGGAACTCTGTCCCTCTCGCCCGACGGCCTCATCGTAACGTTCACGCCCTCCGATGCGTTGTTGCCAAATACGCCATATAGTGTGCTGGGATCCTTCACCGACATTACTGGAACCGGATTTTACATTGCTTACAACTCCTGGCAAACAGGCGCCGGACCGGACACCGTCGCTCCGCAAGTAATTGGCGTCACGCCGCCGCAGGGGGCAGTCGGTGTACCGGTTAACGCGCGAATCACGGTCCAACTGAGCGAGGCCGCCGACCCGACCTCACTAAATGCGACCTCCATTCGCCTTCTGGCGGGCGGCTCACCGGTAGCCGGATCTGCGAGTGGTCTCTACTTTTCCCCGGCG
>JBDTTK010000150.1:0-8023 GCA_039930685.1 Bryobacteraceae bacterium
CTGAAGATGACGGCGAGCATGAAGAGGATCGCGAGGCTCGATCCGCGGACAATCGGCTCAATCCCTACGGCGACGATGGTGATGGCGACGACGATGCCGAGTCCGGCCGGCACGCCGCGCCAACTGGTCCGGGCCGGGACCTCGCCCAAGCTGAGCAGGCGATGCCTCCAGAAAGACGTGCGCGGGGCTTCGCCTTTAGAATGCGTATCCGGATACGCCCAGAGTCTCGGCGCTGCGTCGTTTTCTCGCATCGTGAGAAACAGGTAGCCCGACACTTCCAGTGTACGAACTTCCGCCGACGCCGATCAAGGCGGCCCCTGGAGGCTCAAAGTACCCTGATGTCACATCTTGACGAAGTCCTGACACCAAGAAAGCCTTTCTTGACAGTGCCTTGACGCATAACGGCCTAACCTGGAAGTGTGGCAAGTAGATCAGCACTTGTTGAGTTATTTTTGCGCGAAGTCACTTCGCGCCAATCGAAATTACAACCCGCGAAAGGAGAAATTATTATGACAAAGCCAATGCGGTGGCTAGCAACTCTGGCATTCAGCCTTCTGCTTCTAACGGTGGCATATCCAACGGCAGCGAACGCATCCCCTAAGAACCGAAGAACGACGCTGACCTTCGATGGTCCAGTCGAGATTCCGGGAATGGTGCTCGCTCCTGGAACGTACGTTTTCAAACTATTGGATTCGTCGTCGGACCGAAACATTGTACAAATCTTCAACAAAGACGAGACGAAACTATTCGCGACCGTTCTGGCCGTCAATGACTATCGTCTAAAGCCGACCGGCAGGACAGTCATCAAGTTTGAAGAACGATCCGCTGGATCGCCGGAAGCCATCAAGGAGTGGTTCTATCCGGGAGATCTCTACGGTCAGGAATTCGTGTATCCCGAGGGTCGGGCAATGCAACTGGCAAAAGAGACTCGCCAGAACGTGCAGTCGATGTCGGAAGAGACGGCGACGAACATCGTCAAACCAGCCAAAACCCCTCAGGAGCCTTCCGTTGTGGCATTGAGGAGCGCACCGGTGAAGCCAATGCCGCCCCCTATGACGACCCAGACTCCGCGCGAGACCGCTCGGGCCATGCCCCCGGCACGCCCAGCACCGAGCACGATGGCTCCGGAGCCGATGGCGCAAATCGCACAGTCCAGTTCGGAACAGGCATCCTTGCCGCAGACCGGTAGCACCCTGCCGGTGATCCTTCTTGCCGGCCTACTGCTACTTGGCCTGGGATTCGGATTCCGAGAGATAGCAAGGCGGATGAACTAATCCCATGCGCATGAGGCTGCAAGTCAACACGGGTTCGTACCGCCAAACGGCGCGGAGGATTCTGCGGATCGGCGAGTATCTCAGCCTCGCGATTGGGCTTGCAGCCTTAACGTCCTGGACGGTAATCGTCGTGGACGCTAAGTGGACTCAAGAGTCTTTGCGGCGGTCGCTCGAGGAACTCCAAGAGCAATCGCCAATGCTTGAAGGATCCACCGCGCCGCGGCAACAAGCTCCCCAATCGTTGGTGGGCCAGATTGAAGTGGCGCGGCTCGGATTGTCCGCGATGGTGCTCGAAGGAGTCGATTCGCGGACTTTGTCGCGCGCGGTCGGTCACATTCCGGGAACCGCGCTACCAGGGAGTACAGGGAATGTGGCGTTCGCAGGGCATCGCGACACGTTTTTCCGTGGTTTGAAAGATATTCGTTTGGGTGACGAGATTGTAGTGACGACTCCGTATGGCCGTTACCAGTACCGGGTGTTCGCATCGGAGATTGTGAAGCCGACGGAGACGCGCGTACTGGCCGCATCGGCTAAAGCCACCGTCACGCTGGTCACCTGTTACCCGTTTCACTACATCGGCTCCGCGCCAAAGAGATTCATTGTGCATGCGCACCTGGTGCAGGGTTAAGCCCTCGCGTTTGAGGGCATAGAAAGGACACTCCATATGAATACGTTTAAGAAGTTTGGTCAACATCCCAAGATAATTCTCGCGGCGCTCGCGATTTTCATGATCGGCGCGTTTGCCGGTTCATGGACCGCGGCGTTGGACGGTCACCTGCCATTTACCGCTAAGCCGGTACTGGAGGAGGTCTCGCACGCGGCGAACCTAGGGACCGCGCCGGACGTTTCTTTCAGTCAAGGATTCGCGCCGGTCGCGAAAAGGGTTATCCCGGCAGTCGTGAACATCGCCTCTTCGAAGGTAGTCCGGCGGCCGGATGCCGGATCGGGAGCTCCACAGTTCTCTGACCCCTTCTTCCGTCAGTTCTTCGGAAACGACGCTCCCAACATGTTCAACATGCCGAAGGAGCAGCGCCAACACGCCTTGGGATCGGGCGTGATCGTCAGTGCGGACGGAAATATCCTGACAAACAATCACGTCATCGATGGGGCGACCGATATCAAGGTCACGCTGTCGGACAACCGTGAGTTCAAGGCGAAGGTCGTCGGCACGGATCCGCGCGCCGATATCGCGGTGCTGAAGATTGACGCTGGAAATCTGCCGGTGGTGCCGATGGGCAAGTCCGCCGAGATGGAAGTCGGCAATTTCGTACTGGCGGTCGGGAATCCGTTTGGCGTTGGCCGGACGGTGACGATGGGTATCATCAGCGCTACGCGGCGCGGCAACCTCGGCATCGAGGACTATGAGGACTTCATCCAGACTGACGCGCCAATCAACCCCGGCAACTCGGGCGGCGCGTTGGTCAATATGCGCGGCGAGTTGATCGGAATCAACACAGCCATCCTCACCGGGGGGGGAGGCGGCAGCCAAGGCGTCGGCTTCGCAGTACCGATCGATATGGCGCGCGCAGAAATGGACCAGATCCTCAAACACGGAAAGGTCATCCGCGGCTACCTGGGCGTTCAAGTTCAGCCCGTGACAGCAGATATGGCCAAGGTTTTCGGCCTTCAAAAGGCGGAAGGCGCGATCGTCGCCGATGTGACGCCGGACAGTCCGGCGGCGAAAAGCGGCCTGCAACGCGGAGACGTAATCGTCGATCTAAACGGCGCGCGCGTTGAAGACAGCCGTCAACTGAGTCTGTCGATTTCGCAAATGGCCCCGGGTACCAACGTGAAAGTGACGCTCCAGCGGGACGGCAAGATGATGGATCGTTCCGTGACGCTGGGAGAGTTGCCTTCCAATGTGGCATCGACTGCGCCTGAGGCAGGAACTACGGGTCCGCACCTCGGAATCTCCGTCGAATCCTTGACCCCGCAAATATCGCGTCAACTCGGTTTGCCCGCAGCCACTTCGGGCATCGCGATCACTCAAATCGAGAGCGGAAGCGCGGCCGAAGAGGCCGGATTGCATCGCGGCGACGTGATCCAGCAGGTCAACCGGAAGCCGGTCGGCACGCCGGATGAGTTCGTGACGGCAGTTCGAGCGGGTGGCACGCAGCCGGTGCTCCTATTGATCGAGCGCGGAGGCGATCATCTGTACCTGGTCGTTACGCCTCACTAGTCACGTGCCTCAGTTCCGATAGGTCCTTGCCCGACACCAGGCAAGCCTTGGTGGCGCTCGCATTTCGCGGCGCCACCTTTTTTCGTTCACGGCTTCCGGTCTACGGCTTCTTGCCGGCGGGCTTGATGTCGAGCTTGGGATAATACGGCTCTTCGAGTTTGTTGAACTTGTCGAGCCATTTTTTCCCTGCTTCGCCGGGGGTGAAGCTCCAATCCTGGCGATGGTAGTTCCAGTCGTCGGGATTCAATTCCTGGGCGCGCTTCCAATGCTTTTCGGCTAATTCCGGCTTGGCGTGTTCGTGAAAATAGACGCCGAGTTTAAAGCTGGCGTCCGCTTCCATTTCACTCGCGGAGCGCGGTTTTGCGCGGCGAGCGAACTCGTCGTCGCTCAGGTAGTACGAACTGGCGTTGCCATTCGTCACCCAATCGCGCAAGCCTGCGACATACGCTTCGCCCTCGGTGACGATACTCTTCGCGCCAATCTTCAAGGTTGAGTTGTTGGTCCAGGCGGGTTCAGCGGGCCGGACGACCTTGCCGGTCTCGTCGATCCAGACACCCATCGGCACATTGATGAACTGGTAGGCGGTGCTTATGGCGTGCGGTACGTCAATGAGCGTGGTGTATGTGGCCTTCGCCGCGTCGTACCACTTGCCGGAGGCTGCTTCTCCGCCCGTATCCTGAGCCGCCGCGATGATTTCGAAATTCTGGCCCTTCAGTTCACTGTAGAGTTTCTGCCAGCCTGGCAGATCAAGTCGGCATCCTCACCAGGAGGCCCACGTCACGATCAGGATCTTCTTGCCCTTAAAGTCGGACAAATGAACCGGACGGCCTTTGCGATCCGGAACGGAAAAGTCTGGAGCGATGCGCGAGTTGTAGAAGGCACTGCGAAGGACCGGAACCTCGCCGAGGCTCCAGACGCCCGAGTCAGCGACGACGGTTTCGCCGATCTTCTTCGCAAAACCGGTGAGATTGAACCATTCGCCTTGCTTGAGATTCTTTGGCACGGGAATGCAAATGTCGGCGCGGCAGGCGCCTTGCGGTTTCAGCTCGAACTCATTGACTCGAGGCAAATCCGCGGACCGAACCCAGAGGTCGCTGCCTTGCAGGCGGGTCTTGTCGAGGGTCACGGTCCGGTTATCATAGAGGACCGTTGCGGGTACCGGCGTGGTCGCGGCAGTCGCGATCGTAGCGGCTCCGGAAGCGAGTAGGAATCGGCGGCGGTCCATAGTTCTCCCCAGTCAGACTATCAACCCATCATAGCGGACGGGCACGACGCGAGCGGATACCTGAGGCGTGTAATACCTTGCTAGGCTGGAAGTCTTCGACGTCATGGATCGTAAAAGGCGCAACCTCCTATTCCGTGTGTTGATTCTCGCGGCGCTCGGCGGCGCGGTGATTACGCTGCTCCCTCACTCGTCAGCACTGACATCGAACGACTTGGGCTACAAGTCCCTCTGCCCATTTGCGCCTTGGAGCACTCTTTGCCTCGTAGGCCTGGCCGCGCTGCTGGCGGCGGTGCAGTCGTACCTCTCTTCACAACGCGACTAGCGCTTTGCCTGGAGGATAAACGCGGCATCAGTTCCACGGTCAATCAGGTCCGTCCCTCCGAAGAGAGCATGCGATGGAACGAAAAAAGCGCGCACCGTGCGGTGCGCGCCGAATTAAGGAGGTTCGCAATATGGCGAACAGACGAAGAAGCTTAGAACGGTAGGTCGCGACGACCCTGTTGGCCGATGGAAGACTTCGCGAGATACGGATAGGGGTTCACCGCAATGCTGCCTAGGCGAACCTCAAAGTGCAAGTGCGGAGAGGTGACGCGTCCGGTCGCTCCGGACTTGCCGATAATATCGCCCTTTCGGACTTCCTGACCGGGCACAACCGAAATCTGGGACAAATGGGCGTAGCGCGTGCGGACTCCGTTACCGTGGTCGACTTCAATCAACTTGCCGTAGCGACCGGAGTATTCCGCAAAATAGACCACGCCGTCGGCGGCTGCCTTCACCGAGGTACCCATCAACGCGGAAATGTCGACGCCGGTGTGGAAGGCGCCATCGCCCGAGAACGGATCGGTGCGCTCACCGAAATTGCTCAGCAAGCGGCCGTTTACCGGCCACAAGGTCGGAATCACGTTCTTCTGGCCCTGGCGGACATAGGCGTGGTGCAACCTGGAGAAACTGGCGGAACGGAGGAAGTTGTAATCTTCGATGGATTCTTTATAGGAGGGAACGAGGGGGCCCTCCTCCGAGATGTCGTCGACGCCTTCCAGTTTTCGGGTAAGTCCCAACGATACCGTTACTTCCGTGGCCATCGTTTGCAGGCTCGCCAACTGACTCTGCTTGTCATCAGCCTCTCGCTGGAGGGCCTGATAGCGATTGCGAAGCGTGTCAACCTCGCTCCGTAAGTTGTTGTAATTTGATACTTTCCACGTCATCCGGAGATAGCTCGAAACCATTCCGAAGAGGGAAACGCCGCCAAACAGCGCTAATGCGAGCACAGCATACATTACTTGATGAGGGATGTGGACGCGACGAAGTCTCCCATGGAGGGAATGCGCGAGGACGAGAATAAAGTATTGTTGTTTCAAACTTCGGATATCTCCTTCTTGATTCGGCGCGGTCTCCCTGAAACTACATGGCTCCAGGGATCGTAGGCCGGAGAGTACCGCAGGACTACAAAACGGTGACTAGGTTTGATGAACGAATCGTTAGGATAGCCAAACTGGCCCACTGTGTCAAGATGACACAGCGGACGTTCCGTAATGCTACTTACGCAGACGCCCTATCCGCCTCTGCCCTCGAATAAGATTCTTGGCGCCGGCATCCCTGGACAGTCCGGATACTTTCCGGCGCGAACCATCGTCCGCAGCCTTACGAGGTTCACGAGTGGCCGCGAACTGGTTACAAGCCATTGTTTTGCATAAGGATAACAAAGGATGGGCACATCGCCCACTCTCCACAGTTAGGTCGGCGCCGTTGACAACAGCTCTAAAGGCCAGCCAAATCCAGCCGATTCAACTAAGTAAGAAGGTAAAGGATCGCAACTTGTCTAACGCATGGCAAACGGTAAACGCAGCACGGTCGCTCACTGCGCTCCTTCCCGCGCCGTTACCGGCGCAAAAAGTGGGACGGATCGAAAGAGGCTCACCTCGCCCGATAGCGGGAATGGCTCCGTCCGCATTGAGAATCGTCGCCACTGGACTCACGGAGGTCAGCCGAACGGCGGCGGTCACGATCGCTCCGGTCAAGGTTCCGCCGCCGCCGCGCGATCCGGGCAGTCTGTCCGAATCGACGGCTCTTGAAGCGCCGAAGGCGGGTCCCGAGGTTCCGCTGACGACGACTCAGGCCGCATGGACGTGCACGGTTCTCGAACTCTCGCGGCTTGCGGCGCAAGATCCATCTGACTCCCGGACACGAACCGAACCGATGAACGGACGTCTGGCGATCCGGTCCCGAGTCGAATTGAAAGGGCATGATTGCGAGCTTAGCGACGCTGGTCCAGTCCCAACAGCGCCAATTCAGCAGATGGATTCTCTGTCTCGCGACCTGCTGTTGCTCGACGGAAACTTGAGGACGGCTATCGGGCCGGAGGGACCGATGGCAGTCCACGGCGGAAATCTTGCACCGCTAGGACCAAGGTTGTTCGAGAGTGTGGCCGATCTCCCCCAGAATCCCGCTCCGCCCCGAATCATGGGACACCGATTCAAGATTCCGATTCCTGGCCTTCAGCAACCGGGGTAACGAGCTGCTGAATAGGCCCTAAGGAAGGCCGTTTGAAGTGCCGATAGAACGCGTAGCCCGGGCGTCAGACCTAAGAACGCCTCAAACTTGGAGTCAAAGCTGATGGCAACACAAGAAATCGTCCGCCCGGAAGTCACCGGGCACTCAGCGCCGCCTTCGGCGCAATCCCGGCGACCCGACGCTGGGCCCATTGCGAGAGCCGCCATTTATCACTTGCGGGGCGATTTTCACGGCGCCCTCCAGTGCCTGGTCGGCATCGATCCGGAACTCGAAACGCCGGACCTGCTTCGCGCGCGCGGTTACATCCAAATCGAGCTGGCTGACTTCGCGGCAGCCGAGCACAGTTACGCCGCAGCAGCCGAGGAAGATCCCACCGGCGTCGAAAACTGGTTCCAATGGGGTTTTTGCCTGCACAAGCTCGGCGAATTTGCACAAGCTCTGAAGGCGTTTGAAAGGGCTGCGAGCCTTGGTACGGACTGGATTGAGGTTCCGCTTGCCCGGTCCATTTGCCACCTGGGGCTCAAGCAGTACGAGCAGGCGATCGAGCATGCGGAAACGTGCCTGCAGATTCGGGAAGATTATGTGCCGGCGCTCTTCACAAAGGCGGTGGCGCTACATCTGACCTGGAATCTCGATCAGGCCTGCGAAACGTATAGCCAGGTCCTCGATCTGGATGCGAACGCAACCCAGGCTCGGATGAACCTGATCACGGCCGCAATCCAACGGAAAAAATTCGACCTCGTTCAGCGCCAGTCCCATGCGCTGCTCGAAACGGATCCGAACAATTTGCTGGCGATCGAAGATTTGGCGGTATCGGCGTTCTCGCGCGAGGAT
>JBDTTK010000151.1:0-8012 GCA_039930685.1 Bryobacteraceae bacterium
ATCCGCATCGATAAGAAGAAGTACGAGGTGGTTGGGGTCACGAAGGCTGCGAAGATGCGGGAACTGACCGAGAGTCCGGCGCCGTACGTCTTCCTCCCGTTCGTGCAGGGGTACCAGTCGCGGATGACGCTGCATGTTGAAACGCAGAGCGATCCGGCGAGCATGGCGCCGCCGGTGCTCTCCGAGATTCGCAAACTTGCCTCTGGGCTTCCGGTGGCCGAAGTCCGAACGATGGAGAACTTCTACAAGGAAGGGGCGCTCTTTTTCAATCGGCTGGTGACGCAACTGATCACGGCGGTGGGCCTGATGGGCCTGGTGCTGGCGCTGATCGGTCTGTATGGAGTGATTGCGTATTCGGTGAGCAGGCGCACGCGGGAAATCGGAATCCGTATGGCGATCGGCGCGGACAGCGGGAGGGTACTGCGGTCGGTAATGCTCCAGGGACTGGTGCTGGCGGGGTTAGGCATCGCAATCGGCATGGTGGCGGCCCTGGGCGGTTCGAGCGTGTTGAAGTCGTTCCTGGTGACTGTGAGCGCGCACGACGCAGCGGTCTTCACATTCGTTCCGGCGTTGCTCGTCGCGGTCAGTTTGGCGGCGTGCTACATTCCTGCGCGGAGGGCGGCGCGGGTGGATCCGCTGGTGGCGCTGCGGCAAGAGTAGCGCGCGCTGTTAGCCGATGCCGGGCTTACTTTTTGCGTTTGCATAGGGCGAGTTCCAGGAAGACGGCGGCATCGGCGGGCTCCGCGTAGTATTGGGGCACGGTGCGAACGATCTTGAAACCCCACTTGCGATTGAGCGCAATCATGGCTTTGTTTCGCTTGCGGGTATTGGTGACAATGCGCTGAAATCCGTGGCGGCGCGCGAAGGCAATCTGCCAAGCCTTGAATAGATCGCCGAAGCCCTGGCGCTGGTACGCGGGCAGAATTCCGGTGCTGACGATGTAGAGCGTCCGGCGGCGGTGCGCGCGTGGATCGTGCAGATCTTCGGCGGCGTCCGCTTGGCGGTCGAAGGCGCAGCATCCGGCGCGGACTCCATCGACGAGCAGCCAGTAGGGCTCGAAGTTAAGCCACATCGAGGGCGGAAAGCAGTCCGCCTTCGGAAACACTTTGCGATCGAATGCCGCGAGGGCGCGGGCGTCGCGCGGCAGGTTTGCTGGCTGGAATTCGGTGCGCATAAAAGCGAAACGCGCGGCCCCCGAGTAACGGGCCGCGCACGGATTCAGGTTTCAAGGACGGCGAGCGAGTCTTTTCGAGACCCAGACTTCCGAAGGGATGAACCACGGATCGGCAGAGTTCGTGTGAGAACTTGCTGGTCTCCTCCCTGACGGTCGGGGTTCGAGCCGGCATTCAACAGCCTGGAGCGCGACCTCACGGTCGCGCCTCGGTTTTTCACACGGACTCGGGAGGTCCGTGCCACTGCTTACTTCGTGACCGGCGTGAGTTCGCGATGGCTGATGATGCGGTCGACGATGCCGTAGCTAACGGCTGCTTCAGCTTCCATGATGTAATCGCGGTCCATATCGCGGAGAACTTTCTCCACGTCCTGGCCGGTGGCTTCCGAAAGAATTCCGTTCAGGATTTCGCGCATGCGCAGGATCTCCCGGGCATGGATCTCGATATCGGCGGCCTGCCCGGCGAGTCCGCTCATGGACGGCTGGTGAATCAGGATGCGCGAATGGGGAAGCGTGAAGCGCTTGCCCTTGGTTCCGCAAGCCAGCAGGATGGCGCCCATCGAGGCAGCCTGGCCGACGCAGTAGGTGACGATGTCCGGCTCCACCAGGTTCATCGTGTCGAGAATCGCCAGACCGGCGGTGATCGATCCGCCGGGCGAATTGATGTAGAGGGAGATGTCTTTCTCCGGATCTTCGGCCGCCAGAAAGAGAATCTGCGCGACGATCAGATTGGCGACATTGTCGTCGATCGGCGTGCCGAGGAAGATGATGTTCTCTTTAAGGAGGCGCGAGTAGATGTCAAACGCGCGCTCGCCGCGGGACGTTTGTTCAACGACCATTGGCACGAGGACAGAATTCTGCATAACGAAACGAACTCTCCTTCAACTGCAAAGGGGCGCGAGAGCCCCGGAATCTTCATGATACGCGACGGACGCGCATTTGAGGTATTCCACCGGGCGAATCGTGGAGGCTACTGCTGTTTGCTTGCGCCTGGTTCAGTAGGAATCCACCGTGGTCGAGGCGTCTTTGATTCAGTGGTTTGTGCGAAATCGGAGGCATTTTTGAGAGCGCGTCAGGGGACCGCGATCGGCATCGCATGAGGCGATCCGGTTGCGGTGTGACGCTCACGCTTCCGTGTTGCGATCGCGACTTCTTGGAGTTTGGTTGAAAGCCGTTGATCCACGGACCTGGAGGTCCGGTGCCCCAAGAGTGAGAACGCGTTGATCGCGGAGTTGGCGGTTACTTGTCCGTCAGGAATCCGAAGTGGCGTCCCATCCAGTACGGGAGCAGGAACGCGGCGCCATCGTCTTCCGACGTACCGCCGTGGCCTCCGTCAATGACGAAGGGGTTGCCGTTCCACTTCATGACGGGGCGCTCGTCGGGCGGTAGGAAGGTGAGGACCTGGCGCTTGTCGAAACGATCCACTTTGGTGTCGAACACGATGTCGGGGCGGCCGGAGTTCTTGATGGTCCACTTGATGAGATCCATCGGGATGCGCTCCAGCGTGTTGCGGGCCTGAGGGAAATATTTTTTGCCGAACTGGGCGATGGGAGCGGGCTGTCCGAGAGCGTGGATGTAGATCCAGAGGGGATTCTGTTCGCGCTGCATGTTCTGCCACCAGTCGCCCGCGGCGCGGCGGATCGAGTCGAGCAACTTTGGGTCTTTCTCGTAGCGGAACAGAGGGTAGAAGGCGAGGTACGCGAGTTCCTCGTCGGAGTAGTTCAACTCTTCGCGGCGTTCCAGTTCGCGGGTCGCCATCTCGGCGTAGCCCATGTCGAATGCAACTTTGCGATACTCGCGGTCGTATTTCGGATCTTTTGTTATGTGGTGAGTCGTTTTGAGGAAGCTCATCAGTTCGGCGGCGTTGAGAGGCGCGTCGGCGTAGCCGCGCTTCGAAGCAAAGTACGTGGGCGTCCATTCGCCCCAGTAGGTCGGCTTGCCCGTGACGTCGATGAGGTTGTAGCCGTTCGCGAGGATGTAGTCCATAATGCGGCGGGCCGTATCGGAGATCTGTTTCTTGATCTGTGGATCGTCCAAGGTATCCCATGCGACGGAGAACAAGAAGAAATGGCCGACGATTTCGTCGGAGCTGGTGTCACCCTTCCACTGGATTTCGCCGTCCGGGGTCCAATGCCACACGCCGTCCTTGGGTCTCGGTTCGCCTTTTTTCACATAGGATCGGGCGGGAAAGCCGGGGATGCCGGTAATTTTTTCGAGAAACAACACGGCTTCGATGGACTTCTTTGCGAGGGCCAGGGCTTTCGGGGAGTGTGTCTGGGCGTACCGAAAGCACTCGGCGGCACCATACATGGCGGTCCAAAGGCCGTCGTTGTCGCTTGAAGTGAGGGTGTTCGTGGACAGATCTCCCGGAGTTAAGAGATGAGAATCGGCGACCATTCCGTAACGGTCGTGGCGGCGGAGGATGCGGTCTTCGAAGTGGTCGGCTTTTTGCAGCAAGGTCATTGGTCGGAGCTCGATGTGCGAAACACCGGAGCGTGTCCGCACCCACATGCCGCGCTGGCTATCTGGATACAAGGAAAGGACTTCATCATCCGGCAGATAGCGGAGGCCGGCAAAGATCTGATAGCGCCGGTCAGGTGCGGCGGTCGGGTCAAATCGCACAGCCCCACGGGTCGAACCGACCCATGTGGCTCCGTCGGAGGCCTTTGCAAGAGAGGAGAGGCCGTCGATTGGAGGAATCACAGGCGTTTCCCGTAAACCGGCCGGCACCGCGGGGGCGTCTAATGAATAGAAAGTTCGAATCTTCTGCAGCGCCTGCTGAGCCGCTAATTGGGTGGAGCACGCGAAGACCAGGAGGAAGGTCAAAAGCGAGAGCGCCAAGCGGCGGCGTGTAACCGGGTTCACTGATAAGAGCATGATTTTCCTCTAAGATTCATCCAACGCGAGGCCGATAAGCGTAGTACGGGTTGTCACTCACATCTTGCCCTGCCCGTAAAAGCGCGATCCTCGAAACACCGGAGCCAGAACAGACACAGTAGCAGAAGTAGATGGGGGTCAGTTGCACAGAGGGGAGAGGGCGTGAAGATTCTCATCGCGGACGATAGCATCGTTTCGCGACATTTGCTCGAAGCCACGTTGCGGAAGTGGGGCTACGACGTCGCAGTTGCGTGCGACGGCGTGGAGGCTCTGCGCGTGCTTCAAGAGGCGAACGCGCCGGCTCTGGCGATTCTGGATTGGGTAATGCCGGGCATTACAGGCCCGGAAGTCTGCCGTCAGGTCCGCCAACAAGGCAAAGAGCAATACACATACATTCTGCTGCTGACTTCGAAGAGCCTGAAGGAAGACCTCATTGCCGGGATGGAGGCGGGCGCGGACGACTACATCACCAAGCCGTTCGACCAGCACGAACTGAAGGTTCGGCTTCGCGCGGGCACGCGCATCATCGAACTGCAAACCGAGTTGCTGGCAACGCGGGAGACGCTGCGGGACCAGGCTACGAAAGACTTCCTAACCCGAATCTGGAACCGGTCGTCGATTCTCGAGATCTTTCAACGCGAGCTATCGAGAAGCCAGCGCGAACAGCGTCCACTGGGCGTGATTCTGGCAGACATCGATCACTTCAAGCAGGTAAATGACACGTTCGGACACTTCGCGGGAGATGCTGTTCTGCGAGAGACCGCGCGGCGGTTCGAGGCATCCATCCGTCCCTACGATTCAGTTGGGCGGTATGGCGGCGAAGAGTTCCTCATGATTCTGCCGGGCTGCGACATGGCGTCGGCGCACGCACAAGCGGAGCGGTTGCGAAAGGTGCTCGGCGGAGACAGCATGTCTCTGGGCGGCGCGGCCAAGGCGCTTACCTGCAGTTTCGGCACGACGTCATTCCTTCCATCCGCGGAGACGGAGCATCTGACGCCCGACATGCTGATCCGCATTGCAGACCAGGCGTTGTACGAAGCCAAGAACCAAGGGCGCGACCGCGTGGTTTCGATTGAGATGGCGGGATCCCTGCGCTAGCGGATCGATCGAGCGTCGACGGCGATTGTTTTCCTACTTGCCGGTCCAGCACGGTTGGCGCTTTTCGAGGAATGCGCCGATTCCTTCTTGCGCGTCCGCGGCGAGGGCATTCATCGACATGACTTCCTTGGCGTACGCGTAGGCTTTGGGCTGATCGAGATCGATCTGCGAGTAGAACGCCTGCTTGCCTAGTCCGACGGTGAAGGACGATGCGTCGGCGACTTGCGCAGCAAGCTTGCGGGTTTCCGATTCGAGTCCGGCGGCGGGAACCACGCGGTTGACGAGACCCCAATCGGCGGCGGTAGCGGCGTCGACGGGTTTGCCGGTGAGCAGCATCTCCATGGCACGCTTGCGTCCGATGGCGCGGGTAAGCGCGACCATGGGCGTCGTGCAGAACAGGCCGATCTTGACGCCGGGCGTGGCGAAGGTGGCGTCGGCTGAGGCGACAGCGAGGTCGCAGGACGCGACCAACTGGCATCCGGCGGCGGTGGCGATGCCTTGGACCTGGGCAATGACGGGTTGCGGGATGGATTGGATGGCGGTCATCAGTTCCGTGCAGAGGTCGAAAATCGCGCGGTAGTCGGCGATTGTGCGTCCGGTCAATTCGGTGAGGTCGTGGCCGGAGGAGAAGGCTTTTCCGTTGGCGGCGAGGATGACGGAGCGAATGGCGTGGTCGCGTCCGGTGGCGCGGATGCAGGTCAGGAGTTCGCCCATGAGTTCAAGCGACAGGGCGTTCCGGCGGTCCGGGCGGTTCAGCGTGATGACGGCGGTACCGCCGTGCGGTTCAAAGATCAGGTTTTCGTATCCCACGCCTCAGATTGTAAGGGCGAACGGCCGAATTTGAGGCGAGGCGGGGCGAATCCGGCCCCATTTGTTTTACACGCATTTTACAAACGAAACGAATCGTGGGTCAGAAGGCGTGCATCAAAAGGCCGCATGAAGATCCCTGTCCTCTTGTCTCTCCTCACTCTGACGCTGGCAACTACTGCCTTTTCAGCATCTTCCGTGTACGATTTCACTGTCGACAACATCGACGGCAAGTCCACTCCCCTGGCTCAATACAAGGGCAAGGTGGTGATGGTGGTCAATGTAGCGAGCAAGTGCGGCTATACGCCGCAGTATGACGCGCTCGAGAAACTCTACGAGAAGTATAAGGGTCAGGGCTTCGTAATCCTGGGCTTCCCGGCGAACAACTTCGGCGGCCAGGAGCCCGGAACCAATGAAGAGATCAAGACCTTCTGCTCGCGCCGCGATATCCCGGTGAAGTTCCCGCTGTTTGCCAAGATGTCGGTGAAGGGCGAGGACAAATCGCCGCTTTATCAGTATCTTACCGACAAGACAACCAATCCGGAATTTGCCGGCGAGATCGGCTGGAACTTCACGAAGTTCCTGGTCGGCAAAGACGGCAAAGTGATCAATCGCTTCGCGACTCCGGTAAAGCCGGACGATGCCAAGGTGATTGATTCCGTGGAAAAGGCGCTCGCGGCGAAGTAGCATTTTGAGAACGCTAAAGTTCATTCTGGCGTCGGGCTTCGCATTTGCCGGGCTCGCTGCTGTAGGATTGGGTTTTTGGTCAGGATCGTTTACTACCATGCCTGCTGCAACCGGTTCTTCGATCTACGACTTCACCGTCAACGGCATTGATGGAAAACCAAAGACGCTTGCCGATTACAAGGGCAAAGTCGTCATGATCGTGAACGTCGCGAGCAAATGCGGATTCACGCCGCAGTACAGAGAACTCGAGGGGCTCTACAAGAAGTACCAGGGCCAAGGCTTCGTGATCCTCGGATTTCCGGCGAACAACTTCATGAGTCAGGAACCTGGGACGGACGAGGAGATCAAGACGTTCTGCTCCCGGACCTACGACGTGACGTTCCCGATGTTCTCGAAGGTTTCGGTAAAAGGTAGCGACATGGCCCCGCTGTATCAATACCTTACCGACAAGAAGACCAATCCGGAGCATGGCGGCTTCGTCGGCTGGAACTTCTCGAAGTTCCTGGTTGACCGGAACGGCAGGATCGTGGACCGGTTCATGCCGACGACCAAGCCGGAGTCGATGGGCGTCGTGGAAGCGGTCGAGAAGGCGCTGGCGGAGAAATAAAAGCCGAACAACAGATCCTAATTGGAGTTAGGCCGGACCCTTTGGTCCGGCCTTTTTTGCGTTTGGGTTGCACGCGAGACGCGTCTTCCGCGTCTAACTTCCCAGAGGGCAGATTCCGCCCTATTGCAGACTTGTCGCCAGATGGCTGAATACACACTCAAGTACGCAGATGCCCGAGGCGCGATCCATCAACAGATCGCCGAGGCGGCGTCCGAGAAGGACTTGCGTGAGAAGTTTACGCAGCAGGGCTTTCTCGTGTATTCGATCAAGGCGCGGGCCGAGGGCGGGATCGCAAGCGGGTTCCGCGCGAACAAGAAGAAGATCAACATGGAGAAATTCCTGATCTTCAATCAGCAGTTCGTGACGCTAATTCGCGCCGGGCTGCCAATCTTGAAAGGCCTGGACCTCCTGGCCGACCGCTTGACCGACCCCAAGCTAGGCCGGCATATTTCCGCGGTGCGCGACGAGGTCCGCAACGGATCGCTGCTGTCGGATGCGTTCGGCCAGCAGAACGTGTTTCCGCCCATCTATGTCACGTCGGTGCTGGCGGGCGAGCGCTCCGGCGCTTTGGGCGAAGTGATCGACCGGTTTATCGGCTACCAGAAACTGGCGCTATCGGTCCGCAAGAAGCTGCTGGTGTCGCTGATGTATCCGGCGCTGCTAGTCGTACTGGTGGTCTGCCTGATCGTATTTCTGGTGACCTACGTAGTGCCGAATTTCGCAACGCTCTACGACAGCATGTCCGCCAAACTGCCGCTGCCGACG